>DAOOBP010000020.1:0-28844 GCA_035407925.1 Salinivirgaceae bacterium | reverse complement strand
AACTTGGCTCACGACGGACAAATTTTGCAAGCTGCTCGCACCATAGCTAAAGATTTATTGGAAATTGATCCTAATTTGGAATTAAATGAAAATAAAATCTTACATTTGCAATTAAACAAACTCCAAAAAAACGTGATCAATTGGGGCGTAATTAGTTAATTTAAAAATATTAAACAATATGAAAACTTTACGAAAATTGGCACTTGTGTTAAGTTTAATCGTGGCAAGCACGACGTTTGCTTGGGGAGAAACTGCTGTACAAAAAGCAATTAAAACTGCTGAACTAGTTGGTCAAGACGCAACTAAAAACGCAGTGAAAGACCTGAAAAAAGATTATAAAAAAGCACTTAATGAAATTAACAAACTACAATCGGCAGCGGCCAAAAAAGAAGCTGCTTTGGAACAAGTTGCCATTCAGGGTGAAGATTGGGTTACGCTACAAAACACCATGGAGCAATTCGATCAGCTAGGTGTTCTGTCGTTTAAAGTTGATAATTTAGATTTTGAAACACCTTGGCTCATAGCTAAACAAAAAACATGCGATTTGTATTTTGAGAAAGGTAAAAAAGCACTCGACAGAGCGAAAAGTACGGAAAAACAATTAGCAGCATTTGCTCTGCTCGACAAGTCTGCTACATTTGGAACACACCACGATACAGAAATAAATCAACTCAAAAAATTCTTTCTGCTTCCTCGTGCACTAGAATTAACTAAGTCGTTAAATACCAACAATAAAATGGCTGCTCTTTCTATTTTAAATGACATCGCAAAACACAATGCCGACAATCCTGAAATCATGTCGCAAATAGCCATACCTCACCAAGAACTACAAGAAAAATTTTATAAAGACGCAGAACGTTTATTCAAAGATCGCAACTATAAAGACCAGTATAAAGCAATTCCCATTTACGAACTTTTGGGAGATTACAAAGATTCAAAAATAAAAGCCGATTTATCTCGTAAACGTGGTGCAATAAGCATTGCCGTAATGGATGTACAAAGTGACACCTCGCTGACGCTTGACCCCAAAACGATTAAAAAATTAGAAAAAGAATTTCCTAAATACGTTACATTCAATGGTTATGGAGGTCTTACTAAAAAAGAATTAGTGGACAAAAACTGTGCACTTGTTCTTGTTTTTGATTCTAAAACTTTTGGTAAACATACATGTACACACAAAGATGAGAAAAAAGATAGATTTGTTGTAAAATACGTGGAACGTAGTGTAAAAAACAATAAAAAAGTAGAAAAGGAGATTACTGCCCGTCAGTATGAAAAAGGCAAAGAATCTATTGTTGATCCTGAAAAATTTGTAGCTTACAAAGGCATAGTAGAAACCAATTGGACAACGTCTACTATCACACTGAATTATGCATTTAAAATAATCGACCTGCGTGAAGATAGCACGCGAGTCGTGGCAACCATCGAAAAACCAGGTACCGTATCACTTAGTGTGACAGGCAAATACATCGAAACATACAGTGGTGACCAACAAAGTAAACCCAAAAAATTAAAAAACATCAACGATAATATTAACGACAAAGCACTACTTGGAAAAGCCAAAAAAGAAAAATTAGTTGATTGGGATTTCAATCTGTTGTTAATGAATAAAACAGACGAAATCAAAAAAGAATTAGAAGAGTTACTACCATATCGACACTATGCACAATAAATACTGAAAACCGCTATTTATGGATAAATTACGTTCCGCATTTGGATTTGCTTTTCATGGCATTGCACAAGCTTTTCGAAGTGAATTAAATTTGAAAATTCATGCCGGTATTTCTGTGTGTGTTATTGTTGCTGGTCTGTTGCTAGATATTTCGATGGGCGAATGGATCGCCATTGTGCTCTGCATCGCGTTAGTTATTGCGGCTGAATTAATGAATACCGCCATCGAAAAACTCGCTGATATTATTGATTTAAAACCGAACAAAGATATTGGTTTAGTAAAAGACATGGCAGCTGGCGCTGTACTTTGGTGCGCGATTGGTGCTGCTTGTGTTGGACTTATTATTTTTGTACCCAAAATTATAACACTATTTTAAGTGAAATAATGGTCAAAGCAAAAGAACTTTTTCATCACTTTATCGGATTGTTTTATCCCAATATGTGCTGTGCATGTGGCGAAAATTTAACCATTGGCGAAGAAGTTATCTGCCTAAAATGTTTGTATCATTTGCCCAGAACCAATTTACATCTTGAACGAGAAAATAAAATAGAAAAGCGGTTTTGGGGCAAAGTAACCATTGAGTGTGCCACCTCGTTTTATTACTTCGAAAAAGGTTCCGATTTTCAAAAAATACTACATAAACTCAAATACAAGGATGGCAAAGAAATAGGCTTTACCATGGGTAAATATGCTGGCTCAGAACTGCTCGATTCTCCTGATTTTCAACAATTTGATTTTATTGTTCCAGTGCCATTACATCCTAAAAAAATGGCAAAACGTGGTTACAATCAAGCAGAATGGATTGCCCATGGTCTATCAGAAGTGATGAATGTTCCCGTAGAAACCACCAACTTGTTTCGCGCGATTGAAAATCCAACACAAACCAAAAAATCGGTGTACGAACGTTGGGAAAATACCAAAGGCATTTTTGATATTCACAACTTAGAACTATTTGAAAATAAGCGTGTTTTAATTGTAGACGATGTACTTACCACTGGCGCTACACTGATAGCTTGTGCCGAAGCAATTTTAGATAAATGCCCCACAACGAAAATTTCAGTCTTTACACTGGCTGTGGCTTAATTTTTACCAATCGATTATGATAGCAATTATCGCTTATACCATCACTGGCATCTATATTCTAATGGTCATCTTATTTACCATTGGCTGGTTAAAAACGCCCACATTTAAACCGAATAAATCGATTGAAAATCCATTGGTTTCATTAGTTGTTTGCTGTAAAAACGAAGCTCAAAATCTACCACATCTTTTACAAAGTATTGAACAACAAACCGCTCGCAAATTTGAAGTTATTTTTGCGAACGACCATTCCACAGATCAAACGCCAGAAATTTTGACAAACTTTTGTGCAAAAAATCCACACGCAAAACTTATTCACACCACCAAGCACGGAAAAAAAAATGCGCTGCGCGAAGCTATTTTGCACGCCAACGGTAATGTTATAGTTTGTACCGACGCCGATTGCGTATTAACACCAAATCATATACAAACAATTGCGAACTATTTTGCTCAACATAACCCAGATTTATTGCTGGGCGGAGTCAAAATGAATTACAATAACACTGGCTTTCAAAAACTACAAGCGTTGGAATTTGCCTCACTCATAGCCTCGGCCGCTGGCGCCTGTGGATTGGGATCGCCTATCATGTCAAACGGTGCAAATATGGCTTTTAAAAAAGAGATTTGGGGAAAATACAACCACGAATTACACGACGAAGAGTTATCGGGCGACGATATGTTCCTAATGATGGCGGTGAAAAAAAATGGCGGTCGCATCGCTTTTATTAAAAATACGGAAACAGTTGTGGCAACAAATCCCCAAGCCACACTTCATGCGTTTCTAAATCAACGCAAACGTTGGAGCTCCAAAACCAAATCCTATACCGATTGGCAAACTATCGTCGTAGCTATCATCGTCTTTATGGTTGCCATGTCATTTTTAATCCTTTTCATGGGTGGATTTTGGCAAAAATCACTTTTCTATACATTAGCAATAACCTTCGCTGCCAAATGGATTGCCGATACGGCATTTTTAAGCACATTTCTGCCATTTTCAAACCAAAGGCGACTCATTCTTCACACACTTGTTTTAAGTGTCATATACCCCGTTTATATCGGTTTTTCTGCCATAGCAGGATTACTTGGTAAGTTTAGTTGGAAACAAAACTAATGTATTATATTCAAAAAGGTGAGTAAAAACTCACCTTTTTGAATATAGACGTATTAAAATAAATAAGAAAGTGATAATTGAATTGGCTTACTTAGATAATATCGTTCATACCCATCACCTAATAATCCAAACTCTCCCCCTAAACGCACTTGTGCATTTTTATATTGAACTCCAGCTCCTACACCCCAAAGTAAATTAAAGCCATCATACGAAGAATATTCATTAGGCGTATACCAGTTCTCTCCATAATTTTCATTTTCTATTTTAGATGCGCCATAAACACCAAAGTCAAAACTTGGACCTGTATAAAGCAAAACACTTAAATCTTTTATAATTTCATAGCGATACTGAGCTCGAATAGGAAAAGATAAGTTAATATCTAAATAACGTCGTCTACCAGGTTTTTCACTTGCTATTTCAACATACGCACCTGTTTGAATTCCAATACCATACCTAAATTCAGGTACATAAGTAAAACCAAATTGAAATGCAGGTGTAAAGCCTTTATCACCACCAAACAAAGAATATCGAAAAACATTACCCCAAACATAACCCGTTTCTTGTTTTGAAATATAACCAATAGTAATACCAAACGGCTTTTTATCAGATGGTTCTAAATTAAATTTCAATGGTTCTGCTGCAAAAATAGAAAATAAATTTACGCACATTAAAAATACAACAAATTTTAATTTTTTCATAATTTTGTTTTAAGTCCACTCCTTTTGTAGACAAATAATTAAACTGTTATTATAATTGATAATTTACTAAATCATAAAATCGCTTTAAAATCGCTTCTAACTCTTCATTAGGCAATTTTTTACTAGATAATTGTGCCTTGTAAGCAGTTAAAACATTACTGCCGATATTATTGTTATCAGTACAAAGTACAATGACATTTTTAAGTTCATCTTCAGTGATAAACAATTGATTTTCTTTTTTAATTATCATAAAATATACATTTATAACCCTCACCCACAAGGGAATTATTAAAATTATTATGTATTGGGTATTACACAATTTTGTATATTCAAAGTAAATTATAAAAAAACAAAAATACTTTAAGAGTAGTAGCCACATGTACAACAAAAGTGATGCTATTTTAGCATCACTTTTCTAAAAGTTTTTGAGAATAATATTGAAAAAAATCTGTGTTTAAAATTTTAGAAATACGATACAATAAATCCGTATCAATATAATATTTATCAAATATTTTATAAAGATTACTACGATCACAATGTAACTGAGAAGCTAGCCAGGTTACACTATGCCCCTTTTGCTTTAAGGTTGTATATATTAGGCTTCCAATATGTAAAGGTTGTGATTGGTTGTACATAAAAAGGGCGCAAACTGTTAATGGATTATTTACGCAACCTAGGCATCGCCAAACGCCCTATACAGATAAATAAGCACAACAATTCACGCCCACAGGGCATGAACCTCATACTACTTATTCTTCTGTATAAAAATTGGCGATTTTCAGGTTACAAGAATAAGAGCTAAAGCTCTAAATAATATTTTATAAACTTCACAAAAGTAATAAAAATATACAAATAAAAAATTTGTTATTTTACATGATCTTTAATAAAAAACAAATAAGGCGAACTGCCTTGGTTCGCCTTATCTCGTTTCCGATCATATTTCTTCTTGTTTTTAAATACGTTCCGATGATTTATCGGACGTCCAAAGAGCGCAATCTCCTCATCACGACTCTTCTTGTGCACAGCCTTCAAGGCCAACAGCATCTCATTTTTAGGTTTCATAGTTATAAAATTTAAATTGGTTTAGATAAAAAACGGCTACTCCTAATGAGTAGCCGTTTTTAAATTTGTATTGAAATGAATTTATTTCACGATAGCAGCAAAAGCTTCATCTTTCATAAATTCCATAAACTCTACATCTTTCGCAGCTTTTGCTTTCAATTTAGCACAAGCACCAACGGCTTTTTCTAAGTTAACTTTTGCCAAATCACGATCGTTAGTGCGAGCACCAACAATAGCTAATAAGTAGTGAGTTGTAGCATTTGGTTTTTCTACAGCATCAAGAACAGAACGTGCACCAGCATAATCTTTTGTTAAAATTTTAGCTAAAGCCGCATTGTTCATTTTTGCGTCACCAAATAGTTGAACTGCTTTTTTATAATCAGCTTTTTTAATAGCAATAGCACCGTTTACATGATCCAAAGCGTCACCTACGCCACCAGCGTTACCAAAATATTCTTCAGCTTTTGCATCATCACCGTTTGCTAAAGCAACTAAACCAGAGTTGAAGTTAACAGCAGCATTTTTAGGATCCAATTCTAAAGCTTTTGCAAAGCTACGACCTGCAGCAGCTACATCACCTTGCTCATATTTAACAACACCTAAATTGTTGAAAGCACGGTAATCTGAAGCATAAAGTTCAGTAGCTTTTGTATAAATAGCCTCTTTTTTAGCTAAATCTTCAGTCAATGTTGCAGCGTAAAGTAACTCTTCTACAGAAAGTTCTTCAGCTTTTACATTAGCTAAAGAATCAATTTCAGCATCTGATTTACCAATAACATCAACTAACAAAGTCATTTTTGAACGACGTAATTGTGGTAAAATTTCGTCAGCAATCACTTTATAAGCTGCTGATAAGTTTTTGATCTCTTTTTCACGTTGTTCAGCGTCACTATACATTGACAAAACACGCAAGATAACTTCTTTGTCTTGAATGTTAGAACCTTCCATCAATTTTTGGAAACCGTCCCAGTCTTCAGCTGTAAATTTAGAGTCGATAGTAACTGTAGCTTTTAATCGTTTCAACTCTTTATTGATGAACTTTACAGATTCTTTGTCGCGGTTACCTGCCAATTTTTCGTTCAAGTCCATAGCACCATCAGGTGAAGCATAAGAAGAAACTTCTAAACCTTTCATTTCAAGGTTAGTTGCTTTGTTAGCTTCGTCAATTCTTTTTGTTAAAGCTACAACTGCATCTGAACTAATTTCAGATTTACGAATTTTTGATTCTTCAATTAAGAACTTAATTTCAGCTTCTTGACGTTCTTCAATCACACGTTGGAATCGATCTTTTTCAATTTTAGCTGCCACTTCGCCTGGTTGTAAAGCTACTAAAAGAGGAGTAATATTAACACCATCAGCAACTTTTACAGCAGGAATTGTGTACACTTTATCTTTAATTTTTGCTTCAACTTCTAACCAAAGTTCAGAACTTTCCATAGCTGGATCGTAGTTAAATACAGCTTTTTGTGTATATTTACCACCCATTTTATATGAAATAGTTTGGTTATTACCTTTTACTTTTTCACCTTGGTAAGAAACAGATTCTGCTTTAAATGTAGCATCAGATGTGTTTGATTTTAAAACTGGAGTTACAGTTAAAACCATGTTTCGTGTGAAATATTTCACAGGGAATGTTCCATCAATAGTAACCTCAATTTTTCCAGCATGAGATTCCAATGGATTTACAGACACCTTCAAATTATCTAAAAATTCTTTAGGTGGTTTACATGCAAATAACACCAATACGGTTACCGCTAGAGTCAGAATAAGGGATTGTTTTTTCATACAAATAAAAATTTATTATTAAGTTAAAGTAAATCATTCTGTTTACAACACGCAAAGATAATAATTCTTTGTCTAAATAAGATTAAGTTTGAATAAAAAAATGGAAATATGTTAAAATTTTTCTTTTAATTTGTTGATAATTAAAAACTTAATTGTTATAAAATATTAAAATTAAAATGTATTTTTGCACAAAATAACTCAAAATAGAAGATGATAATAGATTTTTTGCGGAAAATAACCTTAAACAAATTCAAAAATTTACTCAAAAATAGGGTAATTTACGCTATTTCAATCATTTCTAAATCAGGTAAAATAAATGGTATGCCGGTTTCACTTTCGATTGAACCTACAGCTATTTGCCAATTACATTGTCCTGAATGTGTGTTAGGTTCTAAACAATTAACTCGCTCTAATACATTAATAAATTTTGATTTATACAAAAAAATTATTGATGAAGCAGGAGATAATTTAATGTATTTACTACTCTATTTTCAAGGTGAACCATTTTTATCGCCTAATATTTTCGATATGATTACTTACGCCAATAATAAAAATATCTATACGGCTACTTCTACCAATGCCCAAAATATAGATCAAGCGGTTGCTGCAAAAATAGTGAAGTCTGGATTAAATAAAATCATTATCTCTTTGGACGGAGTTACACAAAAAACGTATGAAACTTATCGTGTCGGGGGAAAAATTGAAAAAACATTACAAGCTATCGAATCTATTAACATCGAAAAAAAATTACAAAATAGTCGATTTCCAGCTATTGAATTACAAATGATTGTTTTTCGTCATAATCAACATGAAATTGAAGCGTTCAAAAAAATGACACGAAAAATGAATGTCCAAAAAGTGACGATAAAAACAGCTCAAATTTACAATTATGATGAAAAATCAGAACTCATCCCGACCATTAAAAAATATAGCCGTTACAAAAACGTAAATGGTAATTGGCAATTAAAAAAGAAATTACGAAATCGCTGTTTACGTATATGGCAAAGTGCTGTTATTACTACTGATGGTGAATTATTACCTTGTTGTTTCGATAAAAACGCTAGTTTTAGTTATGGAAATCTTAAAGAAAAAAGTGTAACAGCACTTTGGAATAGTGATAAAGCTATAGCGTTTAGAAAACAAGTTTTATCAGATCGTAAAAATATAGACATTTGTCAAAATTGTTCGGAGTAACGGTGCTATTTTTAAAACTGAAATTTCATTCAACAATTTAATATAGATTATATTTTTTTATTATTTAATATTTAAATATGAAGATTATAATAGTTTGTTGAAAAACCTTATATCTTTTATAATTAATTTAAAATCAAGTTATTATAAAATAAAATCAGTTATTAATAACTAGTTGATAACTAAAAAATAAAAAAAATAGAATGTTCATTGTTTATTTTAAAAGTTGATTATAGATTTTTATTTTTGGATAAAACAAGACTTTTTTTTCAGATTTTTTCAAAAATATATAACAACTTTTCAACAGTTTTTTACCAATTGTTTTTCCAATAAAAAAATATTAATTTTGCTTTTTCTTTTTTATTTCTATTCTGATGATATTCAATTATGATGTAATTGTTGTAGGTGGAGGACACGCAGGTTGTGAAGCAGCTTGTGCAGCTGCCAATATGGGTTCAAAAACATTATTGATAACAATGGATATGAACAAAATAGCACAAATGAGCTGTAATCCTGCTATAGGCGGAATAGCTAAAGGGCAGATTGTGCGTGAAATTGATGCTTTAGGGGGTTATATGGGTATAGTGACCGATGCAACAGCTATACAATTTCGTATGCTTAATAAATCTAAAGGTCCTGCAATGTGGAGCCCTCGATCACAATCAGATAGAATGCAATTTATTATCAAGTGGCGTGAAATTTTAGATACAATTCCTAATCTTGATATTTGGCAAGATATAGTAACTCAACTTACTTTTTCAAACGGAGCAGTTACCGGTTGTAAAACAAGTATGAATATTGAATTTAAAGCTAATTCAGTTATTCTTACTGTAGGTACTTTTTTAAATGGTTTAATGCATATTGGCGAAACTCAGATAGTAGGTGGACGTATTTCAGAACCATCATCGTTTGGTATAACTGAACAATTAAAAGCAATGGGATTTTCAACAGATCGTATGAAAACAGGAACGCCTGTACGATTGAATGGAAATACGATTGATTTTTCAAAAATGAGTGAGCAGATAGGAGAAGATGATTTTCATAAATTTTCTTTTTTAGACTATAAACCTCGTCCTTTGCCACAACGTAGTTGTTGGATTACGTTTACTAATTCATTAACACATGAAATATTAAACAAAGGTTTACCTTATTCACCATTATATAATGGTCAAATCCAAAGTATAGGACCTCGTTACTGTCCAAGTATCGAAACCAAAATAGTGACGTTTGCAGATAAAAATCAACATCAACTTTTTTTAGAACCAGAAGGTGCTTATACACAAGAGTATTATGTGAATGGTTTTTCGTCATCGTTACCAATAGAAATTCAGCTTGAAGCATTAAAAACTGTTCCAGGTTTAGAAAACGCAAAGGCTTATCGACCAGGTTATGCTATTGAGTACGATTTTTTTGATCCTACTCAATTAACGCATACATTAGAAACGAAATTAGTAAAAAATCTATTTTTTGCTGGACAAATTAATGGAACAACAGGTTATGAGGAAGCTGCAGGGCAAGGTTTGATTGCGGGAATGAATGCACATATAAACTGTCACGGTGGTGAAAAATTCACATTAAGTAGAAATGAAGCTTATATTGGTGTGTTAATTGACGACTTGGTTACAAAAGGTGTAGATGAACCTTATCGTATGTTTACATCGCGTGCCGAATATCGTATTTTATTACGTCAAGATGATGCCGATGTTCGTTTAACAGAAAAATCCTATTTGGCAGGATTGGCCAATCGTCACCGAATGGATCTATTAAAAACAAAGCAAGCTGCTGTAGAATCTTTGATTTCGTTTACGAAACAATATAGTGTAAAAGCGTCAGACGTTAATTCATTATTGGAAACTTTAGAAACAGCACCATTAAAACAATCAATAAAATTATATGATTTACTTCTTCGTCCACAGTTAAATATTTCTATTTTGGAAAACATTTTACCAAAATTCAAAGAGGAAATTTCTAAAATTGAAAACGGAAGAAAGGAGGAAATTTTAGAAGCTGCTGAAATTTTAATTAAATATTCGGGATATATAGATAGAGAACGAATGATTGCCGATAAATTACAACGATTAGAACATATTGTCATTGAAGATAAATTTGATTACGAAAAATTATTGTCACTTTCAACAGAAGCACGGCAAAAACTAATTAAAATAAAACCTAAAACCATAGGGCAAGCGAGCAGAATACCAGGAATTTCACCCAACGATATAAATGTTTTGTTGGTTTTATTAGGGCGTTAGTGTGTTACACCACCAGAAAATCTAAAAGAGATGAAAATAAAACCTCTCAAAATTAAACTATTTGTTTTATTTGTTCCACGTGGAACAAATAGAAAATCAGATAAATGTAAATTTAACTTGTTCCACGTGGAACAATAAATAATTATTATTATGACATTAGAAGAAGTAAAAAACCACATTCGAGATGTGATTGATTTCCCCATCCCGGGTAT
Source organism: Salinivirgaceae bacterium (assembly GCA_035407925.1). Taxonomy (GTDB): domain Bacteria; phylum Bacteroidota; class Bacteroidia; order Bacteroidales; family Salinivirgaceae; genus JAAYQU01. The sequence goes on along the minus strand of DAOOBP010000020.1, from coordinate 17,781 downwards.
TGTGTTTAAAGATTTGACCACAGCATTTAAAGATCCTGGGTGTATGAAATATTTTGAAGACGAAATGTATCGTCTTTATAAAGACAAGGGGATTACTAAAATTATTGGAATAGAATCGCGCGGATTTATTATGGCACCAGTTTTGGGAAATAAATTAGGAGTTGGTTTTGTTCCTGTACGTAAAAAGGGAAAGTTACCTGCGGAAACAATTCAGGTGAGTTATGAAAAAGAGTACGGAGTTGATATTATCGAAATTCATAAAGATGCGTTAACTCCTGATGACGTAGTTTTGGTTCATGACGATTTGCTCGCTACTGGAGGTACTATGAAGGCAGCTTGTGAGTTAATTCGTAAATTTGGTGTAAAAAAAATCTACGTTAATTTTTTAGTAGAGCTTGATTATTTAAAAGGCCGTGAAAAATTTGATAAAGATATTGTTGTTGATTCTTTGATTCATTATTAGCCGGTCAGGCAACAAATGTTGATTTTGATGCGCATGTATGATCACATAAAAGAGCAGGTGGCACTACTCCCCGATTCTCCAGGGGTGTATCAATTTTTTAATGACCAAGATGTTATTATTTATGTGGGTAAGGCAAAGAACTTAAAGCGTCGTGTCTCTTCTTATTTTAATAAAATTCACGAATCTTCTAAAACCAAAATTTTAGTAAAAAACATTGTTGACCTGAAATATATCGTGGTTAATTCGGAGAATGAAGCTCTGCTACTTGAAAATAATTTAATAAAAACATATCAACCACGTTATAATATTTTACTCAAAGATGGTAAAACTTATCCGTGGCTCTGTATCACCAAAGAACCATTTCCTAGAGTTTTCAAAACGCGTACAATTATAAAAAATGCTGATTTTTTTGGTCCATACAGTTCTGTTTGGACATTGGATACTTTATTAGATTTAGTACGTGAACTCTATCCAATTCGTACTTGCCGCTTACCATTAATAGAAGAATCAATAAAAGCGAACAAATTCAAAGTTTGCTTACAATATCATATTCACAACTGTACAGGTGTTTGCGAAGGTTTCCAATCACAATCAGATTATCAAAAAATGATCGATGAAATCAAGGAAATAGCAAAAGGTAATAGTCATGAAATAACCAATTATTTACTGGCTCAAATGCGTGAATTGGCTGAAAAACAACAATTTGAAGAAGCACAAAAATTGAAAGAAAAATACGATTCTATCGTTAAATATCAATCTAAAACAGTTATCACAACAACTAGTGATGATAATTTAGATGTTTTTGCGTACGATGAAGACGAAAATTCTGCCTATATAAACATTCTTAGAATATCAAAAGGTTCTGTAATTCAAGGATTTACAATAGAATATCAGAAGAAAATTGAAGAAGAAAAGACTGAACTTTTAGCGTATGCTATTTTAGAATTACGTGAGCGATTAAATAGCACTTCGAACACTTTGGTTGTTCCATTTAAGCCTGATTTCATCGATGAAAAATTAGAAATAATAGTTCCTCAACGTGGCGATAAGAAAAAATTATTAGATCTGTCGATGCAAAATGTGCGACAGTACAAATTGGATAAGTTAAAGCGAGCAGAAAAATTAAATCCAGACCAACGAGCAATTCGTTTGATGAAAGAAATTCAATCCATATTACATTTGCCTAATTTACCCCAAAACATCGAATGTTTTGATAACTCAAATATTTCAGGTGACGATGCAGTTTCCGTTTGTGTTGTTTTCAAAAAAGCGCGTCCATCAAAAAAAGACTATCGGAAATATACAATAAAAACAGTCGATGGACCTGACGATTACAGCTCAATGCAAGAAGTTGTTCGCAGACGCTATCAACGTATGATAACAGAAAACTCTGGTTTACCCGACCTCGTTATCGTAGATGGAGGTAAAGGACAAATGGAAGTTGTTCGTCAAGTTATTGAAGACGAGCTTCAATTAAAAATTCCTATTGCGGGTTTAGTAAAAGATAATCGTCATCTTACCAGTGAACTGTTGTTTGGTTTTCCACCAGCAGCAATAGGTCTCAAACCGACTGATTTTTTATTTAAATTTTTAGCTTCTGTTCAAGATGAGGCTCATCGATTTGCGATTTCCTTTCATCGCGATAAGCGGAGTAAAAAACAAATTGCTTCTGAACTGGATACTATCCAAGGTGTTGGTGAAAAAACAAAAATTAAGCTACTTCAACACTTTAAAAGCATAAAACGCATCCAGAATGCAACAAAATCTGAGTTGGAAAAAAATATAGGAACTCACAAAGCTTCAATTATTTACGACCATTTTCACTCGTAAATAACCGCTTTAGAATAACTTATTTTTACACTTCTGTGTCCACGGGCATTAATTTTTCATTATTCAAGCCTCATTTTGCCTTTTTTTGAACGTTTCTATTTTTCTGCTTTTTTTCGTAACTTTGTGTTTTGATATTTTTATTGAGGTGAACATTCTTTCCAACATAAATAAACCAACTCAAAATACGATAGCCACTATCGGTTTTTTTGATGGTGTTCATTTGGGACATCGTTTTTTATTAAATCAGTTGAATGTATATGCCTCAAAATTTGGATTGGAATCTTTAGTAGTTTCGTTTGTCGATTCTCCTCAACGTGTTTTATCTCCAAATTCTAATATCAATTTGCTAACAACTCCGTCTGAAAAAATAGCGATTTTTGAGGAACAGGATTTACAAAATTGTTTGATGCTCAATTTTGATGAAAACATTGCGGCACTTACAGCGTATGAGTTTTTGAAATTATTGCACGACACTTATCGCGTGCAGAAATTAGTGGTTGGTTATGATCACCGTTTTGGAAGTGATAAGTTGCAAGCGTTTGATGATTATGTACAGTTAGGAGAAAAAATTGGTGTTGAAGTTCTTTCTTGTAAACCTTTTATTGCAGAAGACCTGACCGTTAGTTCTTCTAAAGTTCGTACATTTTTGTTAGAAGGGGATGTTGTATCAGCTAATAAATTACTGGGTTCATCTTATCTGATGCAGGGTGTCGTGGTGTCGGGCAACCAAATAGGGCGTCAAATAGGATTTCCAACAGCCAATTTACAGTTGGATGTTTCAAAATTGATACCTAAGGCAGGAGTATATGAGGTAGATGTTAGTTTTGAAAACGCCTCATTTAAAGGCATGTTAAACATTGGCACACGGCCTACGCTACAAGGCGAAAAACAAACTATCGAAGTTCATATTCTTGATTTTGAGAAAGATATATATGGCAAAACACTTATTTTAAAATTTCGTAAACGATTGCGCGATGAGCGTAAATTTGACTCTATCAAAGACTTAAAAGCGCAATTAGAATACGATAAAATGTTAATTAATAACAATTAAATATATTGAATTATGAAAAAACTATTTTTATTTTTAATCACATCCGTTATGATGATTTCCTGTGCGAAACAAGAGCAAAATCCATTCCTTGTGGAGTGGGATACGCCTTATGGTTTACCCCCATTTGATAAAATAGAAGAAAAACATTATTTACCAGCTTTAGAAGCAGGTATTAAAGAACAAGAAGCTGAAATTGAAGCTATTGTAAACAACACAGAAGCTCCAACTTTTGAAAACACAATAGCTGCTTACGAAAAATCAGGAACTTTGCTCAATAAAGTGGGCTTGGTTTTATTCAATTTATCAGAATCTGATGCAACAGAAAGTTTACAAAAATTAATGGAGCAAGTACTTCCTATGCTATCAGAACATAGTGATAACATCTTTATGAATGTGAAATTATTCAATCGTGTAGATGCTATTCACAAACAAAAAGATGAATTAGATTTAACGACCGAACAAACTATGGTATTGGATAAAATGCATCGTCATTTTATTCGTAATGGTATCGGTTTGGATGCAGAAAAACAGGCACGTTTGCGTGAGATAAACAAACAATTATCGGCACTTGAGCAAAAATTTGGTAATAATTTATTAGCCGAAACCAATGCATTTCAGTTGATTATTGATAAAGAAGAGGATTTAGCGGGTTTGCCAGAAGCTGTTCGTACTGCTGCAGCTGAAGCAGCAAAAGATGCTGGCATGGATGGTAAATGGTTGTTTGGTTTGCAAAAACCAAGTTGGGTTCCTTTTATGCAGTATAGCGAACGTCGCGATTTACGCGAAAAAATGTTTAAAGCCTACTCTATGCGTGGTAATAATGATAATGCCAATGACAATAAACAAATTGTATTGGATATTATGAAGTTACGCATTGAAAAAGCTAATATGATGGGTTTCAACACACCTGCCGATTTTATATTAGACGAGACAATGGCTAAAAACTCAAAAACTGTAAATGAATTTTTAGCAAAAATATTTACTCCAGCAGTAGAGAAAGCTAAAAAAGAGCGCGCGGAGATGCAAAAAATTATCGATCGTGAAAATGGAGGATTTAAGTTAGCTGCTTGGGACTGGGATTTTTATGCTGAAAAACTTCGTCAAGAAAAATACGCCCTAAACGAAGATGAAATTAAACCATATTTCCAAATGGAAAATGTACGTGCTGGCGTTTTTGCAGTAGCTAGCAAATTGTACGGTTTGAAATTTGAAAAATTAGATTCTGTACCTATTTATCATGCTGACGTTGAAACGTTTAAAATCACTGATGCCGACGGTTCACTCATTGGTTTGTTTTACACTGACTTTTATCCACGCGCAAGCAAACGCGGTGGGGCTTGGATGAGCAATTTCCGTGAGTCTTATGTGGTTGATGGAAAAGAAATTCGTCCAATCGTAGTTAATGTAGGTAACTTTACTAAACCAACTGCTACAACACCATCGCTTTTGACTTTGGATGAAGTTGAAACAATGTTTCATGAATTTGGACACGCTTTACACGGCTTATTAACAAAATGTAACTATTTGAGTGTAAGTGGAACTAACGTTGCTCGTGATTTTGTGGAATTGCCATCGCAAATACTTGAAAATTGGGCATTTGAGCCAGAAGTTTTGGCAATGTATGCAAAACATTATAAAACAGGGGAAGTAATTCCGGATGAGTTAGTGGCTAAAATTCAAGAATCAGCCACGTTTAATCAAGGTTTTATGACCACCGAATTGGTGGCTGCATCTATTTTAGATATGAATTGGCACGATCTTACTACTGTCGAGGGTCTTGATGTAAATGCTTTTGAAAAAGAAAAGATGGCTAAAATAGGCTTGATTGACGAAGTTATTCCACGTTATCGCACAACTTATTTTAATCACATTTTCAACAGTGGTTATAGTGCTGGTTATTATAGTTATTTATGGGCAGAAGTATTAGATAAAGATGCGTTTGAACTATTTAAAGAAAAAGGTATTTTTGATCCAGAAACATCCATGTCATTCCGCAAAAACATTCTTGAAAAGGGTGGTAGCGATGATCCAATGAAACTGTATAAACAATTCCGTGGAGCAGAACCAAATCCAGAAGCAATGATTAAAGGACGTGGATTATAAGTTTTAAAAAAATCTCACAAAAAAGCGGTACTTTGAAGCAAAGTGCCGCTTTTTGTATGCATTTGTGTGATGTGTTAAAGTTGTTGTTTTTTTTGCTAAATTTGTACACTTTTGTGAGTTGTATCCTTCAAATTAATTTGAATATGCAAGTATTAAAAAAATTACTAACTCCCAGTTTGGAGTGGCTCGTACTACCGATCCTTATTTCGGCACTGTTGTGGTTTTTGCCCGCTCTATTTGGGGTAGCTTATTCTCAAGAAAGTTATCCGTTTCAACTGCTTGGTTCGTTTACTTGGTTTACATTACCAGCAGGTTGGGCTCAGGTAATTCAGTTTGTTTTTCAAATAGTGATAGGTGTAATACTTATGCAGTGGTGCGAGCGTTGGCAGTTGATTCCAGTGCGGAGTGCAATACCTTTGTTTGTGGCTCTTTTCTTAATGTCTACAATTGCTGATTTACAATTTTTTGATGCTCGTACTGTTGCTTTGATGTTGTTTTTATTAGCAATTTCCCAGTTATTCTCCATGTATAGTTATAATGGAGAGAAGGTTTCAGCAGGATTTAACATCGGCTTTTTAGTGACAAGTGCAGCATTTTTTCATATAGAATATTTTTATTTGATCGTTATTTTCCTGATCGGAATGATTGTGTTTAGCACCTTTACTGTACGTATATTGTTTGCTTTGCTTTCCGGTGTTTTTGTTCCACTATTCTTGGCGTGGAGCGCATTCTTCTTGTCGGATAATCTGGAAATGTTATTTGCCATTTTGGCTCAAATACATATAGATTTGTTTGACGTGTCAACTCTGGAGTTGTTACGTTCAGATGTGTTATTTGCAGGCATTTTATTGTTGCTATTTCTGATGTCTTTAGGTTCTTATTTTTCGGTCAGTTTGAACTTTAAATTACATGTACGTTTAAACTTTTTCTTTATCAATCTTGCTTTCATATTAACTACTATTTGGGCAGGTTTTTTCTTTTATAAGTTGGAAGTATTACTATTTGTGCCTATTATATTTTTAATTCTCCTATTGAGTTTCTTCTTCTCAACCAACCATTCTAAATTTGTCAATATTATCTTTTGTGCGTTTATTGTTTTAGGATTGGCGTATCGTATCATAAATCTACTTGGTTTCTGATGTTAGAATTTGCCGAATATGGTTATGCAGGACTTTTTATTGCTTCTTTTTTGGCGGCAACAATTGTACCTTTTAGCTCTGAAGTTGTTTTTACAGCATTGGTTTTTGGAGGTTTAGACCCTTGGACTTGTGTCTTTTGGGCAACTTTAGGCAATTGGCTTGGTGGGTTAACCTGTTATTGGTTAGGACATTTAGGCAAAATAGAGTGGATTGAAAAATGGTTTCGTATAGAAAAAGAAAAAGTAGATCGATTTAAGCAGAAATTTCACAAATATGGCGACTGGTTAGCGTTTTTTTCCTTTTTACCTGGTGTGGGCGATATTATTGCCGTAGCTGCGGGATTTATGCGTAGCCGATTGTGGATTGTAGCAGTGTCGATGTTATTAGGTAAATTTTTTCGCTATGTTGTTTGGATGTATGTTAATGGCCTGTTCTTTTGAGCAGTAAAACTGTCAAAAAGTCAAGTTTTATGATTTGGAACAGAATGTGTATCTTTGTGAGATTGAATTTTATGAACAGAATGAAATATTTTTTTGAATGAAAAAAGAGGATAAAAAGTTACTTGAAGCTATTGTAGCTGCCATGCAAGAAAAAAAAGCAAAGCGAGTTGTTACGGTTGATATGACTAAGTTAGAAGCACCCTGTCAGTATTTTGTTATTTGCGAAGGTGATTCCGACAAACACGTGTCGTCTATTGCAATGGAAGTCAAAGATTATGTGCATGAACATGTTGATGAAAAACCTTTTGCTATCGATGGATTTGAAAATGCGGAATGGATTGCAATGGATTACGGTTTAATCATTGTGCATGTTTTCCGTCGTGAAACTCGTGCCTTCTACGATATTGAACACCTTTGGGAAGATGCAGAGATTAAAGAATACGAAGACGTTGTTTAATTCGTATTTGTTTGAAATAAAAGTCTGATAAGACAACTAAAATATTGATAATTTAAAATTTATGGAACAGAAAAAAAATAGTAAACCACAAATGCCTAATCCAAAGCCATTTAAACCAAAATTTAATTTTTATTGGATTTATTTGGGAGCTTTTGCATTTTTTGCATTAATGTTTTTTTGGGATGGAGGACAAATATCTAAAGAAGTTTCTTACTCAAAACTTGAGGAAGGTTTGCGTAATGGTTGTGTAAAAAGCATGACAGTAACCATTACACAAAACAGAGTAGATGCTGAAATTGAACCAAAATGTGCTGAACAGTTATTAGGGATAACCTATAAAGAAGGTGAAAAAATGCCTAATATCAATGCGTTGATTCCTTCTGTTGAAGAGTTCTCAAAATTAATTACAGAGCTCCAAAAAGAAAAAGTTTTTACTGGTGAGGTATCTTACAAAGAAGGTAAAAATTACTTGGAGATGTTTCTGTATTCGGTATTGCCGATTTTATTATTGATTCTTTTCTTTGTAATTATGAATCGCAGAATGTCTGGTGGTGCCGGTGGCGCTGGAGGCGTTTTTAATGTGGGAAAATCGAAAGCACAACTTTTTGATAAAGGCGATGCCACAAAAGCTAAAACCACGTTCAAGGATGTGGCAGGATTAGCTGGTGCTAAACAAGAAGTAGAAGAAATTGTGGCTTTTTTGCGTAAACCTGATAAATATACCGAATTGGGAGGTAAAATTCCTAAAGGCGCTTTACTTGTAGGCCCTCCGGGAACGGGTAAAACTTTGTTGGCTAAAGCTGTTGCGGGCGAGGCAGATGTGCCATTTTTCTCTATGTCGGGTTCTGACTTTGTGGAAATGTTTGTGGGTGTTGGTGCTAGCCGTGTGCGTGATTTATTCCGTCAAGCTAAAGAAAAAGCCCCTTGTATCGTATTTATTGATGAAATTGATGCTGTGGGACGTGCTCGTGGAAGAAATAATAATTTAGGTGGAAATGATGAACGTGAAAACACGTTGAATCAATTACTTACCGAGATGGACGGCTTTGGTTCTAATAGTGGTGTTATTATTTTAGCGGCAACCAACCGTGCTGATATTTTAGATAAAGCATTGTTGCGTGCAGGGCGTTTCGATCGCCAAATTCATATTGACCTACCTGATGTACACGAGCGCAAGGAGATTTTCCAAGTGCATTTACGTCCTTTAAAACTTGATAGCTCTGTTGATATAGAATTTTTATCACGTCAAACACCAGGTTTTTCGGGGGCAGATATTGCTAATGTGTGTAACGAAGCCGCTTTAATTGCAGCTCGTCATGATAAAAAAACGGTTGATAAACAAGACTTTTTAGATGCTGTCGATCGCATAGTGGGAGGCTTAGAAAAGAAAACTAAAATTCTCACTCAAGAAGAGAAACGAAACATTGCTTATCATGAAGCAGGACATGCAACAATCAGTTGGTTGTTAGAGCATGCTAATCCGCTTGTAAAGGTTACTATTGTTCCTCGTGGGGAGGCTTTGGGTGCAGCTTGGTATTTGCCAGAAGAGCGTCAATTAACGTCACGAGATCATATTCTAGACGAGTTATGTGCTTTGCTTGGTGGTAGAGCTGCCGAAGAGGTGTTTTTGAATATTCTAGGAACAGGTGCAATTAGTGATTTGGAGCGTACCACCAAAAAGGCTTATGCTATGGTGGCTTATTTTGGCATGAGTAAAAATTTAGCGAACATGAGCTATTATGATTCTTCGGGTAATTCTGATTTTGGGTTTACAAAACCTTATAGCGAAAAGACAGCAGAACTCATCGACGAAGAGGCGAAAAAAATTGTAGCAGAACAGTATGAGCGTGCTAAAAAAATACTGAAAGAGAATAAAGAGGGACACAATAAGTTGGCAGAAATTTTATTGGAAAAAGAGGTGTTGTTTGCCGAAGATGTTGAGCTGGTTTTAGGTAAGCGACCATGGAAAAGCCGTGCAGATGAATTATTAAACGATAAGCTATCTGAAAAATCAGAAATTCAAGAAGGGGATGGGAAAGAAGAACAATCTATTTCATCAGACACAAGCAATGTAAATCCATTAAATGAAGCTTAATTCGCGTCATATTATATTACAAAAAATTGCAGCACACGCTGATAAAACTGTTGTAAATACGACTTTTGAAAACGAAGATGAACGTATTTATAAACCTATAGAGGGTTCTTTATGCAACTGTTTTAAAACAGAATTGGAATCGATAGGAGGGCATGTGTTTATGTTTCAAAACGAAATAGAGTTATTTGCTGGATTAAGCTCATTTTTAGCAGAAAAAGGTTTTTCATCAGTTTATTCTTCTTTACCAGATATCCCAAACCGTTTGCCAAATATAGTCCTAAATCAAGAGGCTTATGAAGAGATGGATGCTGCTATTACAGAATGTGAATTTTTGGTGGTGCGTACGGGAAGCATTTTGATATCGTCAGCAAGTTGTGGCGGAAGAGCGTTAAACGTGTTTCCTCCAGTGCATATAGTAGTGGCAAAAAAGAGTCAGTTGGTAAGTTTTGTTACTGATGCTTTACATGCTTTATATGAGAAATATGAAGGAAAATTACCTTCGTTGGTCTCTTTTATTTCGGGACCAAGTCGCACAGCTGATATTGAAAAAACATTGGTCATGGGTGCTCATGGACCACGAGAATTATATGTATTCATCGATGAAAACTTATAATTATGATAAGTAAAAATTTAATACAGCGGACATTTTTTGGAGCTATTTTTGTGGCAACCATTATTAGTGCAATTTTGGTTAGTCCGTGGACTTTTTTAGCAGTTTTCTTAATTGTTTCATCATTGTCAATATGTGAGTTTTATGCTATGGTAAATGAGCATGGGCGCATTGAAGTGATGATTGGGCCTGCTGTTGTGGCGAATTGTATTTTGTTTTTTGTCTTTTTTGCACGCCATTTTCTAGATTTTATTTTGTTTGATTTGATGCCTGTTTATGGTTTCTTTGTTATATTAGTTCTTATTTCAGAACTGTTTCGCCATCGTCATCGTCCTTTGCATAATTGGGCGTATTTTCTTTTGGGGCAAGTTATGGTGTCACTTCCGTTCGCCTTGTTAAACAATATTTTATACTTTAACGAAGAGTGGAATCCATATTTATTGTTGGCGGTTTTTATAATTATTTGGGTCAACGATACGTTTGCTTATTTAGTGGGTAGTACATTGGGTAAACATCGTTTATTCGAGCGTATTTCACCTAAAAAATCGTGGGAAGGTTTTGTTGGTGGAGCAGTGGCTGCGCTTGGAGCAGGTTATGTTCTCTCTCTGTTTATAATTGATTTAGCGTGGTGGCAGTGGCTTATTTTTTCATTGCTGGTTGTTGTTTTTGGAACATTCGGCGATTTAATGGAAAGTTTTATCAAACGTTCAGTTAAAGTCAAAGATTCAGGTCGCCTTATTCCTGGGCATGGAGGCTTACTCGACCGCTTTGACAGTATGTTATTGGTAGTTCCGATTATTTATTTCTATTTACTATTAATTTAAATTAGTGCTTTGATGCACAGGGCTATTTTATGAGAAAGAAAAATTTTAAACGTAGATTAAAAGTTCATAAAGAAGGGTATGCTATTCTTCTCTCTTTAATGACGCTTTTGGTTGTAATTAACGTCGTTTTTTATTTTCAATCGCCTAATCAAGTGGTGTTTTTCTTGAATGTGGCAGTTTCTGTTTTAGCATTTTCGTTTTTTTATTATTTCTTCCGAAACCCAACTCGTGAAGCCTATATTGAAGATCCTAATTTGGTAGTAGCACCAGCCGACGGGCGCATTGTTGTGATTGAACCCACAGAAGAGTACGAATATTTTGGTGGTGAACGTCGTATTCAAGTTTCTATTTTTATGTCGGTATTTAACGTGCATGCTAATTGGTATCCGATCGATGGTGTTGTAAAATACGTGAAACATCATAGTGGCAGACACATGGCGGCATACTTACCTAAATCGAGCCACGAAAACGAACGGTCGACAGTGGTGATAGAAAGTAAATCAAAACATCAAATTTTAGTACGCCAAATTGCCGGAGCTTTGGCGCGTCGTATTGTAACTTATGCTGCGCCTAATCACCCATGTTCCATTAACGAACACTTAGGTTTTATCAAATTTGGCTCTCGTGTGGATTTATTTTTTCCCGAAGGTACCGAAATTTTTGTGCAATTGGGCGAGCAAACTCATGGTAACGAAACCATCATTGCTCGTTTACCCGATTAAAAAACGTTAATTTTTTTATTAAAAAGTATTGTTAATTAAAGAATTAGTTGTTTCTTTGCAGATGTTTTCGAGATAGTGAAAGATCGCTATCAAAAACGCAATTATATTTTTTAATTTTTATTTTTTATGAACATTTACATTGGAAACTTGAACTATAAAGTTCGAGAAAAAGATCTCCAACAATTGTTGGCAGAGTACGGTGAAATCACTTCCGTTAAAGTAATTATTGATCGTGAAACAGGTCGCTCTAAAGGTTTTGGATTTGTTGAAATGCCTGATGATGCTGTTGCTCAACAAGTGATTGATAAGTTGAATGGAACCGAATATGAAGGTCGTGCTTTGGTAGTTAAAGAAGCTCGTCCACGCGCTTAATAAAAAGCTATAATATTAAAAAACTTCCACTATCTTTGTAGTGGAAGTTTTTTTTATGCCTTAATTATGATTACAGCTCGTTACAATAAAGTATCGTGGGGGATAAAGTTAGTTTTAATTTTTTCAGGTGCTTTTATGGGGCTATTGATTAGTTCTATCATTTTTCTTTTGTGTCAAAAACAACTTGAAAATTTGATGGTTATGAAATGGCTTCAGTTGATTCAGACCACTTTTACTTTTGTTTTACCAGCTTTAGCGTTGGCTTATTTGTTTGGCGGAGGTGTATCTTACTTAAAATTTACACCCATTCGGTCGTCTTTTATTTGGTTGTGTGTAATATTGTTGATGCCTCTTGCTTTGCCAGCTGTCAATTACTTGAAGTCGTTGAATGATATGATTGTTCTGCCTCATTTTATGAATGGAGTGGAGCTTTGGATGAAACAGATGGAACTTCAATCAGAAGTGATTACAGAAAAGTTTTTGAGTGTAACGTCTCTTCGTGCATTAGGACTCAACTTGTTAGTTATGGCAGTAATTCCCGCTTTGGGCGAGGAGCTGTTTTTTAGAGGAGTTTTGCAGCGCGTTTTAGCGGAAAAAGTAAATCAAAATGTGGCGGTTTGGCTCACTGCTTTTATATTTAGTGCTATTCATTTGCAATTTTATGGTTTTTTGCCACGCTTTTTCCTTGGTGCACTCTTGGGTTATCTTTTTCTGTTTTCAGGGTCAATATGGGCTCCTATTGTAGCGCATTTTATCAATAATACTTTGGCGGTTTTGTTATTCTTTCTAACTTTTAATGGTTATTTATCATTTGATATAGATTTATTAGGGACACAAAATACGGCGTGGCTGGGAGTTATTAGTTTTATCTTGGTTGTTCTATTTTTTTACCGATTAAGTCGTGTAAAATCTCATTAATTTCATACATAAAAAAGGCGAGTTTTCACTCGCCTTTTTTTATTGTTAGACTTTTATAACCATTTTCTATATCTAAAGAACCACAAAATAGCAACTACAAACAGTATCATTAACGATATTGCCCAGAGATAACCATATTTCCAGTGTAGTTCAGGCATGAAATCAAAGTTCATACCATACATACTTGCAATGAGTGTCGGGGGTAGGAAAATTACCGATACAATGGTGAAAATTTTGATAATTTTATTTTGTTGAATATTAACCAAACCAAGAAATGTATCTTGTAAATATTCTAAACGATCGAAACTGAAACGGGTGTGCTCAAATAGTGAGTTGATGTCTTTAATAATGATCGCTAATTTTGTTTTAGCTTCATTCGGGAAAAGTTCACTTTTTAACATATTGGAGCAAACACGCTGCTTGTCAATAATATTCTCACGAATTAACATCGTTTTTTCTTGTAATTCCTTGATGGCAATCAAAATATCGTCCGATACATCGTCGTCCGTTTTTAAGCGATTACTTAACTGTGTAATCTCTCTCGCTAAATCCTCAATCATGTCAGCATCGTATTCCACCCGAGTTTCTAGCAATGCAACTAAAATGTAAAATCCATTTGGATAGTTACGTGGATTTGCGAACATTTTTTTGACAGTTTCGTTGAAAGAACGTAACTCTTGGCTACGCACCGAAACTAAAATGTGGTTTTTTACGATAAAAGATATGGGTTCCTCTTCAAAATTATTCAGCAAGAAACGCGAGTTGGCAACTAGCGTGTCCTCTGTTTCCATGTAACGCGAACTAATTTCGATTTCCTCCATCTCTTCTTCTTCTTGAATATAAATTTTCAAGAATTGTTCGAGCTCTATTTCGGCATCTTCTGGAACGTCGTTTAAGTCAATCCAAACAAAATTTTCGAGTGGAATTTCTTTGAGTAAATCTATATTTTTAGATATTTTTAGTCGATTATTTTCCCGATAGAAAAGACGAATTTCAGACATACTTTTTGAGTTTAATGATTTGAATGTATTTTAAATTTCAAATCTGATTAATGATTCAATTTTGTCGTTATTAAGTTGGTTAATGCCACAAAATCAGCAACACTTAATTGCTCTGGGCGTTTTTCGAATATAGGCTCCGAACCGCTTGCCTCGTGTAATAAAGGTTTTAATGAGTTTCGGAGCGTTTTTCGTCGTTGATTAAAGGCTGTTTTCACCACTTGTACAAACAATTTTTCATTGCAGTCGAGCTGCTTTGTTTTATTGCGTGTGAGGCTAATCACAGCCGATTTGACCTTGGGAGGTGGGTCAAATACATGTTCATGAACGGTGAATAGATACTCAATAGAGTAGAAGGCTTGTAGTAAAACACTTGTTATACCGTATGTTTTACTTCCATGTGGTGCTGCGATACGTTCAGCAACCTCTTTTTGGACCATACCGACCACGTAGGGAATTCGATCACGATTGTCTAGCACACGGAAAAATATTTGACTCGAGATGTTGTACGGAAAATTACCGATTAACGCAAAAGGTTTCCCGTCAAAGAGGTGAGTTAAATCCATTTTTAAGAAATCACCCTCTATAATATCCATTTCGGGGAAATTCACACGTAAATAATCAACTGACTCTCGGTCAATTTCAATAGCTTTAAATGTAATTTGGTGATTTTGGAGTAAGAATTGGCTTAAAACTCCCATGCCAGGACCGATTTCAAGAACGGGTAAAAGATAACCATCCGGCAAGCTGTCGGCTATACGTTGGGCAATCGACAAATCTTTGAGGAAGTGTTGTCCCAAGTGCTTTTTTGCTTTTACTAAGGTCATGTTGTAACGGGTCGTCAGGCATTTTTGTGAATTTACATTAGAATAAACGAAAAAATAACTACCTTTGTCAGGGGTCTTTTTCAAGTGTTGCAAAAGTAGTTAATTCATTTTATTTTACCAAATTTATTTTTATCCGGTATTAATGCCATTTTTGACGCTTATGACTAATTTAGAACGTGCAATAGAACGTGTTTTTTTGAAGGTTATAGAATTTTTTTATACGCCTTTCCGAACAATCATTTCGCCTACATTTTTTCGCTATGGTTTTTCTGGCGGTGTAAATATGGTTTTCGACTGGATTTTGTATGTGTTGTTTTACAATGTTGTTTTTAAACAAGAGGTGGTCGACCTCGGTTTTGTAGCCTTTACTCCTCACATTGCGTCGTTTGTTTTTAAATTCCCCATCACATTTTTAACCGGTTTCTGGCTCAATCGCCACATTAGTTTTTCAGGTTCTCCTTTGCGTGGGCGTGTCCAACTGTTTCGCTATTTTTTAGTCGTCGGCGGTTGCATTATTATTAATTACGTTTGTTTGAAATTATTCGTTGAATATTGCGGAATTCGTGCTGAATTAGCTAATATTTTAACAACGCTTATCGCAACAATTTTCAGCTATTTTTCACAAAAATATTTTTCATTTAAAAGGTAAATGAAACGTGTACAAGATTATTTGTTAAAATATAGTACATGGCTGATATTTGTATTTGCCTATCTGTTTTTGGCGTATAAACTGATTGCTTTTAGTGATTACGATGCTCTTATACAGCATTTTTCGTCGGCTTCGTTACGCGATTATCTATTTCTTGCCGTTGTACTCGTTTTACTTCCGTTCAATCTCTTATTTGAGGCACTAAAATGGCAAAAGTTGGTTTCTGGACTTCAACCGTTGTCGCTACGTTTAGCTTTTAAGTCGGTTTTAGTTGGTCAAACCGGAGCTTTTTTCACTCCAAATCGTCTTGGGGAATTTCCTGCTCGCGCTCTTATATTAGAGAAAAACAATATTATTCCTGCTACAGCTTTGGGAGTGGTTGGTAGTGTTATGCAGATGCTTGTTATCACAGGAATAGGACTCGTTACTGCTTTCTTATATGCTTCAAGCTGTGTGGCATCTTGCTCTTTTGCTTTTACACCATACTCGTGGATTGTTGTTGTTTTATTCATTGTTCTTGTTATTATGACCTCGGTTTGGCTCATTAAAAACAGCACATGGTTTTATGAACGTTTAAAACAATCGAAAAGGCAAGTTATAAGTCGTTTAGGTCAAGGGCTTTCGCATTTGTCACGTCGTGATGTAGGAGTGGTTTTTATCTATTCATTCCTACGCTACATCGTCTATTCGTCACAGTTTTACGCCATGCTGATATTTATGAATGTAACGCTCACGCCTTGGCAAGCATTTTTATCTATTCCTACCATTTATCTTTTGGTAACTTACACCCCTTCTTTTGCTTTTTCTGAGGCGATGATACGAGGCTCTTATGCCATTTTTATTCTTTCAACCTTTTCAACTAACGAAGTTGGAATGGCTTTGGCTGGTATCTTGGTGTGGTGCATCAACTATTGTATTCCTATTTTTATGGGCTCTCTATTCGTTAAAAAAGCTCTATAAAACTCGCTTGTAATCTGTTAATTGCCAAGCGAGATTCTATTTTTCCAAATGTTTTTTTGTTAAAAACAAAACTTTTCATTGTTTTTTGCAGTTAAAATTCTATAATTTTATAGTTAATTTGGTAATTATTGTTGTATCTTTGTTTCAAACTAGCATCATGCGCAAAAGTTATATTTGGATATTGATTCTTTTGATAGCATTTTCCTTCACGGGATTACTGCTTTTACAGGCTCGCTATGTGAATCAATCGGCAGCTATTTTTAGTGCACGCTTTGATGACAATGTGAAGCGCAGTATGTATCAAGTGGTAAAAACCATTGAAGAGATGGAGGTGCGCGATTGCTTGGAAACATTTATCAATGGTAATTCGGATGATGCGCTCAGGGCAAAGCAGTTGTTGAGCAGTGATGGATTACTGTTTAAGCACAAGCACTCGATAGGGCAGTTAACAATGCCCGACGAGTCTGTTGAAATAAAATCACTGAGTGGCAAAAACACATCTATTTCAAAGGCGAGCGAATCCTTAAACGAACAATATCAGGAACGATTTCTGCATTTTAAAACATTATTTGAAGGAGTAACGGCTAAGTTGATAAATGATGTTTCTGAAAAGCCCATTGAAAAACGTATTGATTTTGTACTACTCGATGAACTGCTGAGCAAAGAATTTTACAATAATGGCGTAGGGTTGCCTTTTCATTACATGGTAACGGATAAATCTGGCAGAGTTATCTTTTCTTGTCATGAAAACAACAAGGCTGTGACTAAAGAGTTTTATCGTGAACAGTTTTTCCCAAACGAAAATTCGGACAAAGTTTATTTTTTAAATGTCTTTTTTCCCACACGTTCAGAATACATTATCGACTCTTTGAGACTATTGTTACCATCAGCTATTTTAACCCTATTGATGTTTGTAACGTTTACACTGATTATTTTATATCTCTTTCGTCAAAAACGTTTGACGACGATAAAAAATGATTTCGTTAACAATATGACTCACGAACTAAAAACGCCGATTTCATCGGTGTCTTTGGCTGCACAAATGCTGAATGACGATGCGGTAAATACTAATCCTAAAATTTTGGCTCGCATTTCACGTGTCATTATAGATGAAACAAAACGACTCAGTTTCCTTGTAGATAAGGTGTTGCAGATGTCTGTCTTTGAGCGCAATCGGGCAACATTAAATTTTCAAGAAACCGATTTACATGAATTATTGCAAACGGTAATAGGTAATTTTTCGTTGAAAGTGAACAACACAAACGGTAGAATTAAATCGCAGCTCAATGCTCGGAATCCCTATGTTTTAGTGGACGATATGCA
>DAOOBP010000019.1:0-29729 GCA_035407925.1 Salinivirgaceae bacterium | reverse complement strand
TTTTAGCTGTCAATAAAGGAAGCACAGAGCAGCCAACATTTACCGTAATGGAGTATAAACCATCAAAACATGTAAATAAAAAACCTATAGTCTTAGTTGGCAAAGGAGTAGTTTATGATTCAGGAGGTCTTAGCTTAAAACCAACCGAAAGTATGGACGATATGAAAAGCGATATGGCTGGGGCTGCAGTGGTAATGAATACGATTTCAGTAGCATCAAAAATTGAATTACCTTTACATATTATTGCACTTATTCCTTCAACTGATAATCGTTTAAGCGCAGAATCGTACGCACCAGGCGACATAGTTACAATGCACAACGGAAAAACAGTTGAGGTTATGAATACAGACGCCGAAGGGCGTTTAATTCTTGCGGATGCATTGAGCTACTCGAAACAGTGGTCTCCTGAGCTGACATTGAGCATTGCAACCCTTACAGGAGCTGCAGAACGGGCGATTGGTTCGCGTGCTGCCGTAGTTATGGGAAATGCATCTGATACAATTATGGCAAAGCTGCTAAATTCCGCCGACTTCACTTACGAACGGTTAGCGGTATTCCCATTCTGGGACGATTATGCCGAAGAGCTTAAATCGGACATTGCAGATATGAAAAATATTGGCTCTAAATTTGGCGGAGCTATTACTGCAGGCAAGTTTTTAGAAAAATTTGCCCATAAACCATTCATACACATCGATATAGCAGGAACAGCTTTCTATAAAAACCCACGTGCATACTATGCATCTGGAGCGACAGGCTTTGGAGTACGTTTGTTAGTTGACTTTCTTGCAAATTATTCCAAAAATAAAAAATAATATTTAACAACCCTTTTTATGAGCGCAAAACCTGTAATTGGCATAACTCAAGGAGATATCAATGGTATTGGTTACGAGATTATTATGAAGGGTCTGATGGATCCAAGAATATACGAAATGTGTACGCCTGTGGTTTATGGGTCGCCCAAGGTTGCAGCATATCATCGAAAAGCGTTAAATATTAATAGATTTTCATTTACTAGCGTTCGAGGCATAGATTCAATACAACACAATAAGCCAAACCTTATTAATGTTTTAGACGACAATGTACGAGTTGAATTCGGGAAGACAACAAATGATGCAGGAGAAGCCTCTATTCGTTCACTTGATGCAGCAGTTAGTGATCTACAAATAGGAAAACTCGATGCATTAATTACTGCACCCATTAATAAAAATAATGTTCAGCAAGTAGGTTTCGCATTTGCAGGGCATACTGAATATTTAAAATCAAAGTTTAACTCTCAGGATGTCTTAATGCTAATGGTTGCTGATAATATTAAATTAGGAGTAGCAACAGGTCATATTCCTTTGTCGCAAGTATCTGAGTCATTGACAATAGAAAGATTATGCAATAAAATAGAGTTGATGCACAAATCATTAATAGCTGATTTTGGAATAACACGACCAAATATTGCAGTTCTTAGTTTAAATCCCCATGCAGGAGAACAAGGCTCTATGGGCATGGAAGAGATAGAGATAATTATTCCTGCTATAAATAGATGTCGAGATAATGGAATAATTGCAATAGGACCTTTTTCGTCGGACGGTTTTTTTGGTGCGGCTAATTATCTTAAGTTTGATGGCGTAATGGCAATGTATCACGATCAGGGGTTAATACCCTTTAAAACATTGTCGTTTGATCGAGGTGTAAATTATACTGCAGGACTACCAATCATTAGAACTTCGCCTGCTCACGGCACAGCTTTCGATATTACAGGGAGAAATGTGGCAAGTGAATCTTCCTTCTTACAAGCGCTATTTTTAAGCCTCGATATTGTAAAGAACAGAAAACTGTATCAAGAATTAACAAAAAATCCATTACAAAAACAGACATTCATTCCTGATCAAACTGATGATTTGTATATCGATCAAATAGAAGAAGACGAGGGTATATAAGTAGAGGCGGAGCATACCCCGCCTCTACTATCTTCTTACACCAATCAATAAACTTTTAACTTCATAAACTTTTAATTATTAGCTTTAACAGCTTTCAAAAGACAAGTCTGCATATATTATCAGTTACTCGGACAAACACATCGACCACAAAAAGCCACTCATAGAAACAATCCTTTTTGTTTACTAAGGTAGTGTTAGATATTAGTTGTCAATGTTTTGTAAAAACATCAACACAAAATGTTGCATAGCAACCATCAACACAAGACAGTTTGCTAAATAGGTGTCTATTCAATATATCTATTAGTTAAGATAAAGGTTATCAGACCAACGAATATTATAATACCGCCTACCCATAAGCCTGTGTTTTCTTGAATTGTGCCAATAGATGTATATCCAACTATAACTACACCGATAAATATTAATACTAATCCGATGCTTTTAAGAACTTTCTTCATATGTATATTGTTTTATATAATCAGTAATATGCAATTATTTAGCAGTCTGAATTCAAATAAGTGATAAGGGAATAAACTGCGGTCAAATATAGTAAACTTTAGTGAAACTGTAATTAAACTATTATACTTTTTATTCGGTCTATCTGTTTTTGTTTGTTAACTTCTCGTAATTTGTTAGCCGTATTGGTAAAATATTGGTGTCCTGAAATAAACTTAACTTGCATTTTATTCCATTCGTTAAGTTCGGTTATTTTATTTTGTGCTTTTAACTCTTCGAAAAGAGTGTTTGAAACCGGAATAAAATCCGCTCTTCCCAAGTAATCAAGGTCGGCGTCGCACATTATTTTTTCAAGCAGTGTTTGTGGATTTGGTGGCATTTTTGTAGCCATTATTAGTTTGCAAATTTCCTCAATTTGTTCATTGTTGTAATTGTAATTTGGCAACATTTCGCGCGCTAACAAGGTTCCCAAGTGTTCGTGGTTATCGCTCGCAACTATGTGTCCGGTATCGTGAAACAGTGCGGCAGTTATTAGCAACAGCATTTCTGAGTCGTTAACGCCTTCGCCAATACCAATTAATTCGGTTTGTGATACAACATCAATAGTGTGCTTGTAGTTGTGGTAATACAAATACGATGGTAGTTCTTTTTCTAATTTATCTAATATAATTTCCTGTAAATCACTAAATTGCCTTAAAAGATATTTTACAATAAATTTTTGATTTGGAAAAGTTTTAGTTTCATCGGCAGCAAATTCGGGTTTTAAGCCCTTAACCGTGTACATTTCAACATCTCCTTCATATTTTACGGGCATTCGACCTATATATTCACAATCGAAATATTCACGTATCATTTCGTAAGTCATAATAGAGATGTTGATATTCCCGGGCCTACTTGCAGCTTGCATTCGGCTGGCGATATTTACCGTTTCGCCTTTGATATTATATGAGACTTTTCTCTTTCCCATTGTTGTCGCAGTTACAGATCCTGTGTGCATCCCGATACTAAGATCCCAAATCTGTCTATTTTTATCACTCTTGTCATGCTGTGTTGTGTACAACATATGTCGCATTTCTAATGCAGCGAGCACGACATCAATTGGGTTTGTGATGTTTTTTATTGGAATGCCACCGGCAATCATGTACGTGTCGCCGATAGTTTTTATACGAGCAATATTATGTTTTTTAGATATCTCGTCGAAATGGAAAAATATGTTGTCAAGCTCATCTATTATATGGTGCGAATTTGATTCCGTGTTAATGTTTTCAAATCCTTGAATATCAGCAAAAAGGACAGTAGCCATTTTAAAACGAAGAATTTGATCTTCTTCGCTCTCGCCACTTTCTGCGGCTACTTTATCTTGTAAACGGGCAACTTTTGATTTGAGCTTGTCGTTTTCGTTTTGAATTTTGTCAAATGAATCTTGAAGAGTTTTAATTTGGCGCGATAACTCTTTGTTTTCGTCCATTAAACGTGCAATACGTTTTACAAGGTCGTCGTGGTTTTGTTGTTGCATGGTCTGTTTTTTTATGGCTTAACCGAAGGCTAAGTTACTACAATTTTTCGCAGAATATTATTTTTTCATCTTTTAAAAGTGCATATTTTTCTATTTTTTCGTCGCCGAGCTTGCTCGCGTAGTCTTCTACTGTTACTTTAAAGCCAACTTCTTTAAGTCTATCAATGTAGTCTGCTCCATAGTATCTAACGTGGTCGTCTTGTCCGAACAGCTTTTCTCTTTCTCTTGGGTCGGTTATGGTTGGGTCCTCAATGGTTTTTTGGTCCCATCTGATCGGCACTTGAAAAATTGCCCAGCCACCAGGTTTTAGTACCCTATAAAATTCAGACATTGCCAATCTATCGTTATCGACATGTTCAAACACATGGTTGCACATGGCTGCATCAAAGGTGTTGTCATCAAATGGCAAAGCTCTTACGTCTAATTTCATATCAGCCCAAGGAGAATCCCAGTCGCCTGTTGTGTAATCAATGTTAGGCATTTTTTTAAACCTTTTTAGGAAACAGTGTTCAGGCGCAACGTGTAAGAATTTTGTTGGTTCTTTAAAAAAAGTTGTTTCTGCTTGTAAATAGAGCCAAATAACTCTGTGTCGTTCCAATGAAGCGGAGTGGGGGGCAAGTGCATTTTTTCTAACCTCTTGACGACCATATGGCAGCAGTTTTCTATATGATTTGCCACTAATAGGGTCGGTTATTTTTTTCCCTTGCATAAAAAATCCAATTATTCGAAGGAAAAATATGGCAAAACGCTGCATGGTTTGTCTTGGTACAAAGCGAGTTATAAACTTAATGATATGTTTCATCTATATGTAATTTTATAAATACTATTGTGCAAAAATAGTTAATGTAACGCAATAATTTTTCTTTGGCTTACTTAAAAAATGTTTTAGAATAGTCTAACAAAAAAGCCGTCTCTTTTCAAAAACGGCTTCTTTTTTTTAAAAAAAAGGAATTATGAAATTTACTACAACTTTCTAACCTCTTTAACTGCAACTTTACCACGTTCAATAGCCTCAATATTTGAAGGTATTAGCTTGTGATATCGTTCGGGTATAGATTTTTCGAGACCTTTTTTAACATTCTCTATTTTTACTATGGGTTTCACTTTTAGGAAAGCTCCCATAATAACCATATTGTATGTTTTTGGATTGCCAATTTTTGCAGCCTCGTCTGTACCGTCAATTTTGTAAATATTTATGTCGGTACGTTGTGGCGGTCTGGTTATTCCGTTAGGGTCATAAATTAATGTTCCACCTTTTTTAACGGTTTGCTCAAATTTGTCTAATGACTGCTGGTTTAGGATTATTGCGGTATCGTATTCGTTAACAATTGGTGAGCTTATTTGATCGTCACTCAATATAACAGTTACGTTGGCAGTTCCTCCTCGCATTTCTGGTCCGTATGAGGGCATCCAAGTTACCTCTTGGTCTTGCATAATGCCCGAGTAGGCAAGAATTTTTCCTAAAGAAAGTACCCCTTGTCCTCCAAATCCGGCTATAATGATTTCTTCTTTCATGTGTTTAAATTTTTACTGTAAAACCTCTATTCGTCTTTCAATGTTCCAAGCGGATAGAATGGGAACATGTTCTCTTTCATCCATTTATTAGAATCAACTGGAGAGAGTTTCCAACCTGAGTTACATGTTGATACAACTTCAATAAATGATGTCCCTTTCTTTTTGCCTGTATTTTCAAAAGCTTTCTGTACAGCTTTTTTTAGTTTTCTAACAGCTGGCGCTGTTTCTGCCGATTCACGTGTTACGTAACATGCGCCGGGAAGTTGTGCTATAAGTTCGGTAATTTTTAGCGGATATCCTGCTAATTTTACATCTCGACCGTATGGTGATGTTGATGTTACCATGCCTTCCAATGTAGTGGGAGCCATCTGTCCACCAGTCATTCCATAAATCGCATTGTTAATAAAAATAACAGTAATATTTTCTCCGCGGTTACTTGCGTGAATAATTTCCGCTGCGCCGATTGAAGCTAAGTCGCCATCTCCTTGATATGTAAAAATATATTTTTCAGGATACAAGCGGTTTAGAGCGGTTGCAACAGCTGGAGCGCGTCCATGTGCAGCCTCTTGCCAATCGATATGTAAGTAGTTGTATGCTAATACGGCACAACCAACAGGCGATACGCCTATGGTTTTCTCTTGAATGCCCATCTCTTCAATTACCTCGGCAACAACTTTGTGTACTACTCCGTGTGTACATCCGGGGCAAAAGTGCATAACATTGTCGGTAAGTACCGATGATTTTTTGTAAACCAAGTTTTCTGGTTTGATAATATCTTTTACATCCATTTTATTTGCCTCCTATAATTTGTTGTTCAAGAGCTGTAACTATATCGTCTGGTGATGGTATCATACCTCCAAAACGTCCGTAATGTTCAACTGGAATAGAACAGTTCACAGCTAATTTTACATCTTCAACCATTTGTCCTGCGCTCATTTCGACAGAAAGAATACCTTTGACCTGTTTTGACAACCTTAGTAGTTCTTTTTCTGGGAATGGGAACAGTGTAATAGGACGTAATAGTCCAACTTTAATTCCTTTTTCACGTAGTAGCTCAACAGATTTTTTCGAGATTCGTGAACTTGAGCCGTATGCAACAATTAGATATTCTGCATCTTCGGTTTTAAAGTTTTCAAATCGAGCCTCTTTTTCTCTAATTTCTGCATATTTTTTCTGCAATTTCTGATTGAACTTTTCTTGACGTGCAGGGTCTAGCTCTAATGATGTAACGATATTGCGTTCGCGAGTTTTAGGTTTGCCAGTTGTTGCCCAGCTACCGTATTTTTCTACAATATATTCGTCTGTCATTCGTGGTTTGTATTCGCTAAGCTCTACTTTCTCCATCATCTGACCGATAACACCGTCACTTAAAATCATGACAGGATTTCGGTATTTGAATGCAAGTTCAAAGCCAAGATCGACAAAATCGTTCATCTCTTGCACCGAGTTGGGCGCTAAAACAATTAGTTTATAGTCGCCGTGACCACCGCCTTTAACTGCTTGAAAGTAGTCTGATTGAGAAGGTTGGATGGTTCCAAGTCCTGGACCTCCACGAACAACGTTTACTACAAGACAAGGAAGTTCTGCCCCTGCTATGTATGTTAGACCTTCTTGTTTTAGGCTGATGCCAGGGCTTGATGATGATGTCATTACCTTTTTGCCGGCTCCAGCGCCACCATAAACCATGTTAATGGCGGCAATTTCACTTTCGGCTTGAACAACAATCATTCCTGTTTCTTCCCAAGGTTTGCGAGCCATCAGTGTCTCCATAACCTCTGACTGAGGAGTAATGGGGTATCCAAAATAACCGTCACATCCACAACGAATGGCGGCTTCGGCAATAACCTCATTTCCTTTCATTAATCGTAATTCTCCCATTATGAATGAAATATTTTAACGTTTGTGATTTAATTGATTTTTAAGCATCCTTCAAATTGACTTTGTAAACGGTAATTACACTGTCAGGACAAACTACAGCGCAATTTGCGCATCCTATACATTTGTCGGGGTTCTCCATATATGCAAAGTTATATCCTTTGCTGTTTACTTCTCTTGCAAGGGCAAGAGTTTTTGTCGGACAAGTAACTACGCAAACGCTGCAACCTTTGCAACGCTCCTTATCAACGACAACTGCTCCTCTAATTTTAGCCATAGTTTTTTTTAATTTTTATAATGATTCACAAAATTATTAATTAATTGTCAAATTTTCAAAAATTCCATGTTGCAAAACTATTTGACGGGATTATCGGCATAGAACTGTTTTAATCTCTCCTCAAGAATAGGCATCATCGTTAGTTTGGTTTGTGAAACGCAGGCTCGCAAGCCATCAACTTTCTCGCTTCCTGTTGAACCTAACGTAATTGCGCTTATTCCGTAATGGAGTAGTTTTTCAATTAGTTCTCCACCTTTCATACCGGGATAGCCTATTGTAAAGTAGAAACCGTCTGCTATCGGTTCATCCATGTCTTTATCGTAAACAATCTCAAATCCGTATTTTGTAAAGAGCTTTTTCATAATATGTGCTCTTTCTCCGTACTCTTTAACTTCGGCTACTATGTTCAATTTTCCTTCGTTTGCAGCTTTAAACATGGCTGCCATAGCGAATTGTGCTGAGTGTGTTGCTCCCGCGCTTAGCGCATATAATATACGGTAAGTTAAAGCAACTACATATTTGTCTGCACCAAAACGTTTTTTAAGTTGGTCGTAACAAAGAGTAGCAATGTAATCGCTAAGAACAACTACTGCCATTCTTTGACCTGCATAGCTGAATATTTTAGAACAGGATATCAACATTACCCAGTTTTTAGTGTAATTAGCAACTGAAGGTTGATACGGTGGTTTCCCAGGTGTAGATAAGTCTCTTCTAAAATCCATACCAAAATAGGCAAGGTCTTCAACAACTACAACATCGTATTTGGTCGCTAATTCACCAATAATTTTTAGCTCCTCATCTGTTAAGCAAACCCAAGTAGGATTGTTTGGGTTGCTATATATTATGGAGTTTATATTTCCTTGTGATAAGAATGACTCAAGTTTATCGCGCAGTTTTTCACCTCTGTATTTATATACATCAAAAGAGGCAAACTTGTGTCCCATAACCATATATTGCTGTTTTTGTACAGGGAAACCAGGGTCAATAAATAGTGCGGTATCTTTCTTTGGGTCTAAATTTGCGTTAGTAAGAAATACAGCATAACCACCTTGCATCGAACCAACGGTTGCAACACAACTTTCAGGTTTTACATCAACGTTGATAAAGTTTTTTACAAATTTTGCTGTCTCCTCTTTTAATTCTCTAACGCCTTCGATTGAAGGATAGCTGCTGGCTACTCCACGGCGAAGAGCTTCGATTTCAGCTTCAACCCCAACTTTTACAGGGTCTAATCCCGGAACGCCCATCTCCATACGAATAAATTTTTCGCCACTTTTATTCTGTATTAAATCGACAATCTTTGAAATTTCGCGAATGCTTGCTTTGCCGACATCTTCTATGTTTAATTGATTAAGTACTGAACGGATAATTTCTCCGTCTATTGGTGTTTTTTTCATATATTTATTAGTTTATAAAATTAAAAGTTTATAAAGTTGAGAGGGAGTATGCTCCGTCTCTTGCCTTTTTTATCAATCACCAAAAAAGACCAAAAAGTCTCATTATGATTCAAGTCACGAAATTAATGAAAATAATCGGAAAACAGTAATAAATATTGATTAGATTCAATCTAAGTACATGACAAAAATTTAAAATTATTTGTACATTATTGTAAATGAAGGGTTTGAAAAACATGTAACAAATAGTTTTACTCACTAATCGAGCAGAGCCTAAATACTCCGCTTAAAGACCACTCTTCGACAGGTTCAGTGACTGTGATACGTCGGCTGAGTTTATCGAAGCCAAAGTCATAGGCTACCTATAATGGAAGGTCGCTTCGACAAGCTCAGCGACCGAGTATGTCGCATTATTCACGTAGGCTATGTTTTCAATGTTCAGACGCATGCATTGTGTCTATACACCCAAATCTTTCACACCATCACGTTCAACGCATCATTAATTGTTTTTTTGTCATGTACTAAGAGATTCAATATAAATTATTGTACTAATTTGTTATCAGTAGGTTACTGACACAAGTGAGTTGTTTATTGCTAATTGTTTTTGAAGTAGTTTTGTATTTCTAATGCAACCTTTTCCATAAGCCAGAGAGGAGTTGAAGTTGCGCCACATATTCCAACTGAAATATTGTTTAAGAACCACTCTCTTTTCAATTCATTTACAGAGCTAACAAAATAGGTGTTCGGGTTTTTTTGCAAACAAGCTTTATAGAGAAGATTTCCGTTGCTGCTGTCTTTTCCCGAAATAAAAACCACTACATCATGTTTTTCGACAAATTCGCGCAGTTCTATCTCTCGATTGGAAACACGTTTGCAAATAGAATCGTTAACTTCTACACCTGCTTTGCAGTAACTCTTTAATATTTCTGAAACCTCTTTAAACTTGTCTTGCGGCATGGTTGTTTGTGAAAAAAGAATTATAGGTTTTAATGGGTCTATATGTTGTTGAATTTCTGCCTTATCAGAAATAACTATCGCCTTATTGTTTGTTTGACCTTGCAATCCAATAACTTCGGCATGACCTTTTTTGCCAAAAATTACTATCTGGGAGTCAGGATTTTCAATAAACGACTGTTTTATGCGATGTTGTAGTTTTAACACAACGGGACAAGTGGCATCAATTAGCTGGTGCCCATGTTTTTCAACCAATTCGTAGGTTGAAGGAGGTTCTCCGTGTGCACGAATCATAATATGGGCTGGTTTCATCTTTGTTATGTCTTGGTGGTTTATAGTTACCATGCCTTTTTTTTCTAAGCGCCTTACCTCTTCAGCATTGTGCATAATTGAACCTAAACAAAAGAGTTTCTCGTTTGGATTTTCAGCAAGAAATTTATCAACCCTATCAACAGCCGTAACTACTCCAAAACAAAATCCAGACAGTGGGTCTATGGTTACTTTTATCATTTTTCTTCAAAAATATCGGGACGTTTTAATTTAATAATCGATATTGCATGTTGCAATTGCTCCTGTTTGCTCATATTACTATTGTCAATTACATAGGCATCGTCGGCTTTTTTTAATGGGCTTACTTCACGGTTTTGGTCGATAAAATCGCGATTTTGAATATTGTTAGCCACCTCAGACAATGTTACATTATCACCCTTTTTTTTCATTTCGTCGTAACGCCGTTGAGCGCGTATTTCAGGCGAGGCGGTTAAAAACAGTTTAATATCGGCATTTGGAAAGACTACAGTGCCAATGTCTCGACCGTCAAGTATTACATTCATCGATTTTCCTAATTCACGTTGCCTATCAACTAATATATTACGAACTTCAGCTATTGTGCTTACAGGGCTTACATTATTTGACACCTCCATTGACCGTATTTCATTTTCAACATTTCTGTCGTTTAAGTACAACTGAACCTGCTCTCCAACTTTTTTAAAAACCATAGAGGTTGATTTAAGTATTTCGATAAGTTTATCTTCATCGACAACGTTGTTGTGTATCAGATTATGCTCCATTGCAAGAAGAGTTGCACCACGGTACATCGCACCAGTATCAATATATATCAATTCAAGCTCTTTTGCTATATCTTTTGCCAATGTACTTTTCCCGCACGAAGAAAAGCCATCAACCGCAATTACAATATTTTTCATAAGTTCATAATTATTTCGTTTAAAGCAGTATTAAGTTTTTACATGATTAATAATAGAGTTTTTTTAATATAAAATTTGGTTTGTTGCGCTAATTTAATTATTTTAGTACCATCATTGCTAAACAAAAATATTAAAAAATGTTATTTTCAAAGGATATTTTTAGCTTTTAATTATCCAAAGGTAAGACAAAAAGATAAAATTTGTTTTAAGTTTTGGCAAGCTTTTTGAAAATAAATGAGTTTTTGTTGTACACAAAACGTTACGAAAAACAATAGTTCATTGGCAAAATATTTTTGTTTAAGATCAGAAAAAAAGTTATGTTCTATACAATATAAAAAAAAGTTATGACAACTAAAAATTTAATAATAGAAGCAACTCGTCAGACGCCTGGTATCTATTTCGATAGTAATGAGGGAATTTTTCATATTTTTGGACAATCATATCCCGAAGATGTGAATGAGGTTTTCAAACCTATTTTTGAATGGTTGTCGGACTTTGAACCTGAGCGAGGCAAACAATATATTGTTAAAATAAACATGAAATACTACAATTCCGCATCGTCGAGAAAACTGTTTGATTTGCTTCGAACTTTTAATGAGTTATATCGAAACAACTACTTGTTTACTGTGCAGTGGTGCTATAACAAAGAAGATGAAGACATCTTAGAGTCTGGACAAAATTTTGATGATTTAACCGAAATGCCGTTTGAATTTATCGTAAATCTACAGTAGTACAAAAAAACAATTCATCAAGTTTTCTGATTTATGGCAGACAAAACAATTAATTTCGCTGCCCTTATACCCGCCCGTTATGCAAGCTCTCGTTTTCCTGGCAAGCCATTAGTGAATATTCACGGTAAACCCATGATACAGCATGTTTATGAACGTGCTTCGGAGGTTTTTAAACGGTGCGCTGTAGCCACAGACGATAAGCGGATAGCCGATGCTGTAAAGGCTTTTGGAGGTATGTTTATAATGACAGCTTCACACCATCAAAGTGGAACAGACAGGTGTGCCGAGGCTTCAGAAACTGCTATAAAAGAGTTTGGTTGGGAAATAGATGTTGTTGTAAATATACAAGGCGATGAGCCCTTTATGCAGGCAGAGCAACTGAGACAAATTTGCGCCTGTTTCGATAATGAAAATACACAAATAGCCACACTCATTAAGAAAATTGACACAGAAATTGAACTTTTTGATATCAACAAGCCCAAAGTAGTGATAGATACAAATGGTAGAGCAATTTATTTTAGCAGAAACCCTATCCCCTTTATGCGAGGCAAACCAAATGACCAGTGGTTAAACAGTCATGTTTATTATAAGCATATTGGTATGTATGCATATCGTTTGAATATACTGCATGAAATTTCAAAATTAAAGCGAGGGAAACTTGAGGTTGCTGAATCGCTAGAACAACTTCGATGGCTCGAAAATGGATTTAAGATACAAACCTCGTTGACTGATATCGAAAATCTTTCAGTTGATACTCCAGAAGACTTGACACAACTTCTTTTAAAAGGAAATTTGTGATTTTAAGGATAAAAATAGAGAAAAAACCCCAAACTATTTTTTTGTAATATAATCCGTAATAACTATTTTAGCGAAACTTTCAGATGTTGCTATTTGTAACATAGTTGAATAAAACAAAATTAATAAAGAACGTTAGGAATTGACAATAACCAAAATCGTTAAATTTTATTTTAAGTAAATTATGGTATATGGGTAAAAAGTCTAAAATAAAAACTCCACCAAAGCAATGTAGGCATATTGCAATTGCAGGAAATATTGGGTCAGGGAAAACGACTCTTACTGCATTGTTAGCAAAGCACATGGGATATGAACCGCGTTACGAAGATGTTGATGATAACCCATATCTGTTTGATTTTTATAACAATATGCAGCGGTGGTCATTTAATCTTCAAATATACTTTTTAAACAAGCGTTTGAATCAAATTATTGATATTCGCGACTGTGGGAACAATGTAGTTCAAGATAGAACAATATACGAAGATGCGCACATTTTCGCACCCAATTTACACTCTATGGGCTTGATGTCATCGCGTGATTTTGAAAACTATTTTAGCCTTTTTAAATTGATGAGTTCGCTTGTGTCTCCTCCCGATTTGGTTATTTATTTGCGAGCATCGGTGGCAAAACTTGTGGCGCAAATACAAAAGCGAGGTCGCGAGTACGAGAACTCTATAAGATTAGATTACCTTAAAGGTTTAAATCAACAATACGAAGAGTGGGTAGCAAGTTATAAAGACGGTAAGTTGTTGATAGTTGATGTTGACGAATATGACTTTGAAAATAATCCCGAAGATTTAAGTTATGTAATCGACAAGATAAACGGCGAGCTTCACGGACTATTTAAAAGCAATTAGCAATGTGCAATTAGCAATGTGCAATTAGCAATGTGCAATTAGCAATGAACAATGAGCAATTATCATAAACTATAAATTTTAGGTAATAGACATTTGAAATTTGAAGTCGGAAGATCGAAGTCGGAAGTCGGAAGATCGCTCCGCACTGAGCCTGTCGAAGTGAAGGAAGATGGAAACCTTTAGCTATTGGTTGTTAGCTATTAGCCTTTGGCAATTAAAGGGGCAATTGTTGTATCAATAGCCACGACTTTTAAGTCGTGGATTATGTTGAACACGTGATTTTTGGGCTTTAGCCCAAGTAATGTGGTTCGCGCGGGTAACGTTTTTAACGTAGAGACGGAACATGCTCTGTCTATACAACACCGTGACATTCAATTGATTTATTGTTAAATGCGCATTGCATTTGACCTTATGAGAGACGCCATGATATGACATCTCTACAATGCCTTGACATTCAGTTGATTGTTTATTGTTAATTGCTGAGACGCCATGGTATGACGTCTCTACAATACCCTGACATTCAGTTAATTGTTAATTGTTCATTGCACATTGCTAATTGACCTCTGCGGTATATCGATTCCCATCAGTTCTCTATAAAATTTAACTGCTTGAATATCAGTCATAGATGAGAGAAAATCTATTAAAAGCCTTATCTTTTCATATAGAGTTCCTGTGGGTTGATACTGTTCAGGAATTGTTGACAGCAACAAATTAGAATATGGCTTTTGAGGTTCCATAACGGCCTCGACGTAACACTGTAAAAGAGTGGATAAAATACGATGCCCTGAAATTTCCAATTTTGTTACTCCTGAGTCGCTATATATCTTACTGAAACCTAATTGTTTACAATTATCAAGAGAAGGTTTTATACTAATTGAAAGTTTATCGGCAAGAGACCCACTGAACGTGCCGTTCATAATTTCAGTGTAGTTTTCTATAAAAATCTGATAGCAGTAGTTAACCAAGATATTTATTACCACACTTCGCAAATAGGCAACTTTTTCAGAATCTATAAGCGCTGTCGATTGTCGATGAAATTTTTGTTTTGTACTGCCATATTGGTCTAAAAATGGAAGCAAATAATCAAAAACGGTTTTAGTATCAACTATTCCTAATCTGTGTGCATCTTCGATATCCATAATTAGATATGAAATATCGTCAGCGGCTTCGACCAAATATACGAGTGGATGCCGAACAACGCTATTATTTATCTTGAGACCACACTCATTTACAATTAAGTTGAATGTATCAGTTTCAGAGTCAAAGTAGCCATATTTTTTTCTGCCTGCCGTTGACGAATAGGGATATTTTATAATTGTTCCAAGGGTGGCATAAGTGAGAGCAAAGCCACCAACACGCCGACCATAAAACTGGTGTGTCAGCAGACGCAAAACGTTGGCATTTCCTTCAAATCTGTTTAAATCTGTCCATTGTGTTTCTGTAAATTGGTTTTTAAGCTCGTAACCTTTTCCATCGGCGAAAAAAGAGGAGAGAGTCTTTTCTCCTGAATGACCAAAAGGCGGATTTCCCATATCGTGTGCCAAACAAGCGGTAGCAACAATATTTGGAATTTCGGTGGCTGCGCGGCTTTCAATCAGATTGTTGTTAGCTAAATAGTCGGCAACCAAGCTGGCAATAGAGCGACCCACGCTTGCAACTTCCAAACTATGGGTTAGTCTATTGTGTACGAAAATATCGCCAGGAAGAGGAAACACCTGTGTTTTGCTTTGTAGCTTACGAAATTCGGGCGAGAAGATTAACCTATCATAATCGCGTTGAAACTGCGAACGAAAATCAGAGGCTGTCGTCTGGCGATTGTTACCAAAACGATTAACATTTAACAGCGTTTCCCAATTCAAATGCATTTTGTTTTAAATATTAAAGTTTTGTACAAATGTAAATTTAAAATCACATTGACCCGCAAAAATAAGCTATTTGTCAAAATATCGAAAACAAAAGCATACATGTAGTGTAGTGGTATGATGTTTCAATAAAATTAATAAATGGCGTGATTCACAATATTACATCGACAAGTGAAAATTGTTAATATGTCAGACTATATAAGATGATTTATGTAAATAAGTTCATGAAAACAGCAGTAAAAATCTAAACAGAAATCATATTATATTACCTAAATTTTTAGGGTTTGGTATTAAACTAAAGCCCTAAAAAACAGCTTAAAACAAATTGTATATAATGGGAAAGTTAAAGAAAAAGTATTCGATAATTCTATCTCCTTTCAATTTTTTGACAAATAAATTGTGTATAATATTAAAAGTCATATCTTTGTAAAACATATTTTTTTTTAACACTAAATACATTTTGTCATGAGTTTCATTATTAGCAATCTTCTTCCCATCGCTGCGGCAGTTATAGTGTCGGCTTTTGTTTTAAAGTACAAATTTAAGGGTTCAGTTTTTGTGCGAGTGGGTTTATGGTGGCTCACTTCGATACTTTTTATTATGCTTACCATGGGTTTTAGGTACACTTATTACCCAGGAAACGCCACTGTCAAATTAATCGTAACATCGATTAACATTACGGTGGGTGTGGTGTGCTTCTATTACGGTTCCATCAATGTAGTGAGACCCATTAGGGAAGTACTTACCATGTTAGAGCGTATTGCCAAGGGCAACCTTGAGGAGGTGCGTTCGGTTTATACTGATGTTCGCGATGATACAGACGTAGGTAGGCTAGTTGGCTCTACCAAGGCAATTAGGGAGAGCCTACAGAACGTGGTATCTCAACTTACTTCAGAAGTCGAGCTATTAGGCGAGACAGGGCGAGCGTTAGAGAGAGCCTCACATCAAATTTCGACTGGCGCCAGTGAGCAAGCAGCTAATGCCGAAGAGGTGTCATCATCGGTGGAGGAGATGACTTCGAATATTGAGCAAAACAGCAACTTTGCCCAACAGGCGAACCAAATAGCGTTAAATGCTTCCGAGGCTATACATAAGGTGGGACGCTCGTCGGATGAGACATTGGAATCGGTGCGAAATATTGAAGCCAAAATCAGTATAATAAACAATATCGCATTTCAAACCAATATCTTAGCATTAAATGCCGCGGTGGAGGCAGCTCGTGCAGGAGAATACGGACGTGGGTTTTCAGTGGTTGCGACTGAGGTGCGTAAACTGGCTGAGCACAGTAAGATTGCTGCAGATGAAATTGTTGCTTTAGCATCGAAAAGTGTCGAGGTGTCGAGGTTGTCGTCTGAAATGGTGGCACAAGTGATACCGCAAATAGAAAGGAACGCGCAAATTGTGCAGGAAATTTATGCCGCCAGTGGCGAGCAGTCGTTAGAAGCACACCAGATTGATAAGGCTATACAACAACTAACTGATGTGGCGCAGCACAATGCCAGCAGTAGTGAGGAGATGTCGAGCAGCGCAGATGAGTTGAATATGTTGGCAGGGCGTATTAGTGAGTTGATATCGTTCTTTAGACTATAGGGGGCAATTAGTAATTAATTGACAACTAACAAACTGAAAACCAAGATATTGTGATGATAGAACACACGCCGTCTCTTTTATTTTATAGCTGAGCGGGGTTGATGTGTGTGATTGGTGGTTGGTGAAAGTACTTTTAACTCGTTGGTTATTGAGCTTGTGTTTCGGTGGTTATTGA
Organism: Salinivirgaceae bacterium; assembly: GCA_035407925.1. Taxonomy (GTDB): domain Bacteria; phylum Bacteroidota; class Bacteroidia; order Bacteroidales; family Salinivirgaceae; genus JAAYQU01. The sequence continues at coordinate 12,602 of DAOOBP010000019.1, read as the reverse complement.
GCCTGTCGAAATATAAACTTAACAACTATTGAAATACTACGCTCACTTCGACTTCGCTTAGCGACCAAGCACACCACACGTACACCGTACCATTAATTATTTTTTGTTATGTACTAAGAAAATATTGGACAATTTAAAAATTACAATTGGTATTAGTTTTTTCACATAAATATTTAGGTATTTCGTCAATAACGACAAATGATTTAAGGAACGTCTAAATTTTCGGCACTTATTTTGCAAACCTTTTTTAAACAAGCAATTATAATATTAAAATTCACATAATCTAATTTACACATTATGAAACTAGAAAATTTAAAAATCGGAACAAAACTAAGATTAACTATTGGAGTCTTTATGACGTTATTGACAATTGCAACTTTTACCGGGTATTTTGGCATAAAGCAATATTCAAAATACGTACACGACGCTCAACATGTCCAATTAGCCGAAAAATCTTTCATTAATGCACGTTTTAGTGTCCAGAATATGGTTGAATCAAGAGATGAAAGCGATTATCAGCGAAGCAAAGCTTATATTGATACTTGTATAATTAATATGAAAGCCATAATCGAAAAATCATCAGATACGCATAAAATAAACGATGCGAATAAACATATTAGCAATTTTGAAAGGTACGGTATAGAGACAGATAGTTTATATGTATCAGTTAAGTCTGAGAAAGAGATGTTAGCACAGACAATAGCCATAGGTCAAAAAATGATGTATTTAGTTGCCCAACATCACGGAGTTGCAAGCGAGATATATGGACAACTAATGAGAGGATATGTTAACTTTTTACTATTTCTGCATTCTGGTGAAGAAAGATTTTATGATACTTCACAATCTATTTTTAGTTCGATTTTTGAAGATGCCAGCCCAGAAGTAGCTTCTTTAGTAAAAGAATTCGCTGAGTCTTTTGCGAAATACGGCGATATGGTCAGACTCGTTGAAGAAAAAATATCAAATCAAGGAGCATTTGGCGAAAAAGAGATGGAACAAATAAAATATCAAGTAAGAGAAATTGAGCTATTACAAGAATCAAATGAAATTGGAGTACGTAGTAGTATTATTGTAGTTTATGTTATAGCTTGTATATTGGCTTTCATTATCAGCTATTTAATTATCAAAAATATTAGGATAGGAATTAAACAAGGTGTTTCTGTTGCTGAAATCTTTGCCAGTGGGGATCTATCATTTGCTATTCCAGATGAACAACTAAACCGAAAAGATGAATTTGGTGATTTAGCAAGAGCAATGTCAGACATGGGCAAAAAAATGAAAGTGGTGTTAGCCGATGTTGCCAGAGGAGCTGAAAACGTTTCAGTAGCAAGCAATCAAATGAGCGGAATGTCGCAACAAATGTCAGAAGGAAGCAACGAGCAAGCATCATCGACCGAAGAGATATCCAGCTCAATGGAGCAAATGGCGGCAAATATCGAACAAAATACACAAAATGCGCAGCAAGCTGAGAAGTTGTCCGAAGTTGTTTCAAATGGTATTGGAGAGGTTAGCACAGCCGCAGGCAAAAGTATTGAAGCTATAAGAAACATAGCTTCAAAAATTACAATTGTTAGTGATATAGCAGCTCAAACGAATATACTTGCCCTTAACGCAGCTATCGAAGCCGCACGTGCAGGAGAGCATGGTAAAGGATTTGCTGTCGTTGCAGCCGAGGTAAGAAAACTTGCCGAACACAGTAAGGTGGCAGCAGATGAAATCATTAGCGTTGCTGCAGGAGGAGTTAAAATGTCGGAAGGCTCTGGCGAACTTTTAGGCAAGTTGATAACTGAAGTTGAGAAAGCCGTTCAAATGATACGCGAAATAGCTGCTTCAAGCATAGAACAACGAGGTGGAGCAGATCAAATAAACAATGCTATACAACAACTAAACCGTGTGGTACAACACAATGCTGCCTCAAGCGAAGAGATGGCAACAAACGCCGAAGAACTTGCAAATCAAGCAGTACAGCTAAAAGATGCCATAAGCTTTTTTAAGATTGACGATAATAATGAAAAAATAAGACAAGAAAATAAGATAAATAAGCAGGTAAACAAGATAGACAAAACTTATAAAACGTACCAGGCAAGTAAAACAGATAAGGCGAGCCCAATAAGTAAAGTAGATAAAGTAAGTCCAGTAGTTAAAACAGATAAAGCTAGTCAAACAATTAAGACAGATAGGATGAGCCAAACAGTTAAAACAGATAAAGTAAGCTCAACTGTTAAAACTAGTAAAACAGATAAAATTAGTAAAACAAGTAATATTGGAGTAACAGATGAATTAAAAAAAGAGATAAAAGAGTTGAAGATCGATGAAGTAGAAAAGCCCAAACAAAAGAGTAAACCCAAAACAACAGGAATTGATTTCGATATATACAAAAGCTTGGAAAGTGACAGCGATTTTGAAAAATTCTAGTTTAAATAATTTAATAATACCGATTGGACACACATTATAGTCTAAACTTCGCCATCGCTCTTTTGGACTATGTGTCTGTAACATTGGTATTTACAATTGTAAAATTTTAAAAAAATTGGACAATTTTTAAATTACAATTGGTATAAGTGTCAAAATACTGTAGAAATGCTACATGCTCAGTTTCTACAGTATTTTTTTTTGATTTATAGTATGTTAATCGATAATTCTTAATTGCCAATTTATAATTGTTAATTGCTTCGTGTACGAAAAACAATTAAAATTCGTTATCTTTGCAGACTGATTTTTTCGCATTAGTAAAACAAATACTTACTTTGGTGTTAATCAGTATTTTATAGGTATATAGACAATTTTATCGTCCGTAAATGAGAAAAGCGTTTTTGTTTCAAACTTTGTTTTTAACGTTACTAATGGTGGTACTGTTAGGCGGCTGTTCCGATTTTCAAAAAACGCTAAAATCAAAAGATCACGCAATGAAATTCGATAAAGCAAAACAGTATTACGAAAAAGGAGACTGGTATAGGGCAGAAGCTCTATTAAACGACATAATGCCAATATATAGAGGCACTGATAAAGCTCGTGAAATGAACTTAATGTATGCCTATTGCCAGTACAACTTAGGCGAAAATATTGTTGCAGTCTATTATTTTAAAAACTATTCGCGCACGTGGAGCAATACTCCAGAAACAGAAGAAGCCGACTTTATGGTAGCACAGTGTCTATACGAAGAATCTCCACGATATAACCTCGACCCCTCAAATACTTTAAAAGCGATAGAATCAATGCAATATTTTATAAATATGTACCCCTTATCGTCAAGGATAGATTCTGTAACTGTATTGCAGGGGCTTTTGAAAAAGAGATTAGAAAAAAAATCTTTTTTCGATTCAAAACAGTACTATTTGTTGCAAAACTATAAGTCGGCAGTAATATCTTTAAAAAACACCCTTAAAGATTTCCCCGACACCGAATATCGTGAAGAAATTATGTTTCTGATACTTAAATCAAACTATTTACTTGCACGAAATAGTATTGAAGAACTCAGAATGGAACGATTTCAAGATACAATAAATGAGTACTATGCCTATATTGATGAGTTCCCAACAAGTCCACATTCAAAAGATGCTGAAAAAATTTATACAAATTGTGTTAAAGCAATTAAACGACAATAAAATAATAGTAAACCAAATATCATGGATTTTAAAAAAGTAATGGCGGCATCCAACACCCAAACACGTGATTTGGATTTCTTTGAAAAAGAAGCCGGAAGTATTTATGCAGCAGTTAATATTATGGCAAAACGTTCCGATCAAATCAGCGTAGAAATTAAGGAAGAGCTTAATCGTAAGCTCGAAGAGTTTGCCACACAACAAGATAACCTTGAAGAGATTTTCGAAAATCGTGAACAAATAGAAATATCAAGGTTTTACGAAAGACTCCCAAAGCCCACGGCAATTGCTATCAAAGAGTTTGAAGATGGCAAAATATCGTATCGTTTGCCCGAAATAGAAAGTTAGATAGACCCTTTTATGACTCTTAAAGATAAGAACATTATTTTAGGTATAACAGGCAGTATAGCAGCATATAAAGCTGCTTGTCTATGTCGGTTACTTGTAAAAAATGGTGCGACTGTAAAGGTAGTTATGACGCCATTGGCAACGCAGTTTATTACACCTGTGACCATGGCAACCCTTTCCCAAAATAGCGTTCTTATCGACTTTTTTAAACATGACGATGGAGCATGGAACAGTCACGTTGATCTCGGAGTATGGGCTGATCTTATGTTAGTTGCCCCTGCATCAGCCAATACAATGGCTAAAATGGCAAACGGAGTTTGCGACAATCTACTATTAACAACTTATTTGTCAGCACGTTGCCCAGTAATGTTTGCGCCAGCCATGGACATGGATATGTTTAAGCACCCTGCAACCCAACAAAATATTGAAAAACTAAAATCGTTCGGAAATCTATTTGTTGAACCAAGCGATGGAGAGCTTGCAAGCGGACTTATCGGAAAAGGACGCATGGCTGAACCAGAACAGATAATTGACGAGGTAAAATCTTTTTTTAATCAAAAAAAAAAATTCAACGGTAAAACAATATTAGTTACTGCTGGTCCAACGTACGAACCCATTGATGCAGTAAGGTTTATAGGTAATCACTCATCAGGGAAAATGGGTATTGCTATCTCTAAAGAGCTTAGTAATCAAGGAGCAAATGTAATATTGATTTTAGGTCCCGTTGCCGAAACACCCAAAATTCCCAATTGTAGAATTATTAATGTCACTACCGCCAAGGAGATGTTTGACGCTTCTCTAATTGAATTTCCCAAAACAGACGGAGCAATTCTTTCAGCTGCTGTTGCAGATTTTACGTTGTTAACAAAAAGCAATCATAAAATAAAAAGAACAGGCGATTCGTTGAATATATTGTTAAGCCCCACCGATGACATTGCTGCGGAATTGGGAAAACAAAAACAGAGCAATCAGTTTTTATTGGGATTTGCATTAGAAACTGACAATGAGTTGGAAAACGCAAAACAAAAGATGAATAAGAAAAATTTAGACCTGATTGTTTTAAATTCGTTAAATGACAAAGGAGCCGGTTTTGGCTACGATACCAACAAAATTACTATATTGACAAAAAATGACACTATAAAAGAGTTTCCATTAAAATTAAAAAGCGAGGTGGCTAAAGATATTTTACAAGCTATATACGAAACAAACGTTGTGTCTGAAAATGGATCTACTAATTTCTAATTTTTAATTTCTAATTTTTTATGCGACTCTTATCAATACTCTTTATCTTATTAACTTTCTCTGTCAGAGCACAGGAATTTAACTGTCATATACAGATAAATTCAAGTAAAATACAGCAATCTGATAGAACTCTGTTTGAGCAAATGCAGAAAGCTACGTATGAATTTTTCGCTAATAATGTTTTTACAGAGCACAAAATGAAAATTCAAGAAAGAGTTGAGTTTAACATAGGTATAATTTTACATGAAGAGATGGGGTCTAATGAGTATAGAGGAGAAATCCAGGTAACTTATGCAAGACCAATATTCGGATCGGGTTATAATTCGCCAGTAATTGATATTCGTGACGAAAAGGTTATATTTAGGTTTTCGATAGGAGATGTTATAGAGTTTAATTTGAATTCAAGCACAAGTTCACTTGCTTCATTACTAACCTATTATGCTTACTTAGTTCTTGCTTTAGATTATGATACATTCGCACCTCTGGGCGGACAAGAATTTTTAAAAATAGCCGATAGAGTTGTGGAAAATTCACAAAGCGACCCGTCGCCTGGCTGGCGCAGTTTTGAGGATAACGGTAGAAACAGAGCTGCAATTATCGAAGAGATGCTGAATGACATGTACGAACCCTATCGAATGTGTTTGTACGAATATCACAGACTTGGATTAGATTATATGCACGAACAACCCGAACAGGGACGTGCAGCAATCATAGAGGCGCTAGAAAAATTGCGCCCAATATATCAGCGAAGACGTGATTCATACCTGTTAGCGCTATTTATTAGAGCCAAAAGTGACGAAATAGTACAAATATTCTCAGAAGGTTCGCCAGACGAAAAACGCAGAGCATACAACATTATGAATGCCATTGATCCTGCTAACCAAGATAAGTATAAGAAAATTATGTCTCAAAGTCGATAATTTTTTTGTAACGAGAAAAAGTCATTGTGATTTATATCCCAAAAACATCATAGTTAATGTTAAAATATAACTAATGAGTTCAAAAGTCATATTATACCAATTGTAATTTAAAAATAGTCAATCTTTTTTAAATTTTACAATTGTAAATGCCGATGTAACAAACACATACTCCAAAAGAGCTATAACGAATTTGGACTATACTATTTGTACAATCTGTATTAAATCATTAATTTAGTGGTATATTAATAAACACCGTTATCATGCTTTCAAAGATTTTTGTTCAGAACTATATATTAATCGACAGTTTAGAAATAGCGTTCGATAAAAATTTTTCTGTGCTGACCGGAGAGACAGGTTCTGGAAAATCAATTTTACTCGGAGCTTTGGGCTTGGTAGTTGGAAACAGAGCAGATACATCGGCGCTGAAATCAGATGAGCAAAAGTGTATTGTTGAAGCAGTGTTTGATATTGCTAATTACGACCTTCAACACTATTTCGAGGAGAATGAAATTGACTTTGACGAGCAAACCGTGCTTCGTAGAGAAATAAGCCCGCAAGGAAAATCGAGAGCTTTTGTGAACGATACTCCAGTGAACCTTAGTTTATTGCGTGAATTGGGTGAAAAGCTGATAGATATACATTCACAATATGAAACTCTAAACCTGTCGAACCACGAGTTTCAACTATCTTTAATAGATGCCGTTGCACAATGCTATGAAAAAGTTAAAGAGTATCAGCAAGAGTGGTATCAATTGTCGGAAATTCAAAAGAAAATAGAACAGTTACAAGCTAAAAATTTAGAATTTAAAGGCAAACACGACTTTTTAACCTATCAGTATCAACAACTTAAAACGGCTAAGCTACAATCGGGTGAGTTGGAGGATTTAGAATCAGAACTTAAGCAGCTTAATAACAGCGAATTAATCATTGGAAATTTATCATCTATTGTTTCCATTGCACAACATGACGACAGTGGACTATTGATTAAACTAAATCGTTATGAGCAACTCATAAGCGAGTTGTCAGATTTTTTGCCACAAGTCTCAGAATGGAAATCGAGAATTGAATCATCAAGAATTGAAATCCAAGAGGTTACCCGAGAAGTTGAGAGATATATAGACTCCTTTGAGTTCGATGCACAGCGACTTACACAAGTAAGTGAACGCATAAGCACATTGTACGACCTTTTGCATAAACATCAAAAGCAGAATATCGACGAACTGTTAGAAATGCAAGAAAGATTGGAAAAAGAGATATCTGAATTTGAATCGTTTGACTTGCAGTTGGAGGCATTACAGAAAGAAGAATCAGCACAAAAATCAGTGGTAACTAAACTTGCAAAAGAAATTTCGAAAACTCGTGTTGCTGTTTTTCCTGAAATAGAACAAAATATTGTTGAATTGCTGAAACAATTAGGTATGCCACAAGTGCAGTTTAAAGTTGGACATCAGCTAATTGAGCCTGGAATAAACGGCATAGATGAAATTAGATTGCTGTTTTCGTCTAATAAACAAATAGCGCCAGACGAAATCGGGAAGATTGCCTCTGGAGGAGAGCTATCACGCTTAATGCTTGCATTGAAAACCATATTAAGTGATCGATTAGACCTACCAACCATAATATTCGATGAAATTGACATTGGTGTATCGGGAGAAATAGCCGATAAAATGGCGCGTATAATGGCGCAAATGGCGCAAAACATGCAAGTTATAAGTATAACGCACTTACCACAGATAGCAGCTAAAGCACATAAACATTATCTTGTTTACAAGGAAATTGAAAATGAAATTAGCAAAACTAAAATACGAATGTTAACCGATGGGGAACGTATCATTGAGATTGCTCGAATGCTAAGTGGCGAACAATTAGGAAAAGCAGCTATAGAAAATGCACGTGAACTTTTATCAAACAAATAATACCGATTGTAAATCTACTATATTCCAACCTTCGCTATCGCTCTTGTGGACTATGTATCTGTAACATTGGTATAAAAGTATGCTTAGTGCATAACAAAAAATAATTAATGGTATGTGGCGCGGAGTGGTTCACTTTTGCTCACTGAGCTGAGCGTTGCACTGAGCGAAGCGGCAAAGCCGATGACGTAATTCGTAACTCGTATAGTTATCTAAACAAGTTATATAAGTTTGTCTGTAAAGATATGTGGTTAGATGCTTGAGAAAGGTGGTGTTGTTGACGAGCATAACTTATGTTTATTTTTTTTGCTCTAATACCTATCCCGAGTGAAATCCCAGCCAATCCCTTTTTGCTTATTGTTTTAAGTTCACTACGTTTTTGAAAGTTACAACCTAATTGTAAATAAAACGATTTGGTTGGTATAAGTTCGAACCCAAAAATCGTGTGTCTAAGAATATTCTCCAATCTGTCATGAACATAATCTTTATCTATCTCTTCGGGTTTGAGATTTGTATTGTTTGGTTCACTAACATTATTGTTTGTGTAAATCAGGTTATGTTGGTCTAAACTATGAAAAACAAATGAAAATCTAAATGGGGCGTGTTTAAGTTTTGTGCTAATTCCAAATTGTACATCATACGGCAAGTCTTCCATGTGATTATCGTAAAATGGTGTTATTTGCTTTCCTATATTTTTAAAAACTAAGGAAACCATTGTTCCGTAGTCGGGATTATAAAAATGTGTTCCTAAATCAAAAGCTACACCGTATGATTTGTAAATGTCTATTTGTGAAGCCATTGGTTTAAATGCAGCTCCAATGTGTATATGTTTAAACAACTCTTTTGACCATATTAGATTGAAATAATAATCATACCCACTGTATGTGCCTATGTTGTATCCAAAATCGTCCATTCGGTCGATGGTGCCGTAATCTAAATACTGAACGCTTATGCCCACATTGCCTTTATCTTTGAGTGAATAGCCCCATGTGAGGCCGCCGTATTTTATTTCAGCGAGATATAGTGCGGTGTTAATTGAAAAAAGGTTGCTCATTGTATCTTTCAGAGCAGACGGGTTAACTGTTGCAAAATTTATATCATAGTCGGGTATTGCAATTGAATTTCCGCCCAATCCTGCTATACGTGCTGACTGAGGTAACTCGTAAAATCTATATATTCCGGTATATCTGCTTTGAGCTGATAGAGCTGCTGTAAACAACAATAAAGTTAATGACAAGTATATTTTTTGTTTCATTTAAAAAGTGATTGAGATAATATTAACGTTGTTTTGCTATTTGTAGTATGTATCGAGTGTTTGTTGAAAACATTTTAATTATTTCTTTTTTTCTGGATTGATGTATAAATGTGGGGTATGATTAACCCACAAATAACGACAAAAATTCCGATAATACTTTGCAAGTATATGTTTTCATCTAAAATAACAAAGGCAAACAGCGCTGTTAACGCAGGGATTAAATAGGTAAACATATTTGCTATTGTAATGCCTATACGGATTAAACTAAATACAAACAATGCGAATGCAACGACTGATGCAAATACTCCTAATTTCAGAATTGGATAATATGATTCAAAGGTAAATGGTATATTCTTAATGGTGTCAATATCAAACAACAAAAAGAACGGCAAGAATAAAAACCATGCAATGATGTTTTGATATACCATGATGGTTATGGTATTGTATTTTTCTAACAGTTTTACTAATGTAACAGAGTAGCCTAACGCCGAAATAACAGCTACGAACATTAAAAATATGCCTAAAAAGCTTGCAGAAACATCGCTTGAGCCGGCAAATACAACCATTCCTACTCCTGCAAATGAGACAACTAATCCTATTAAATGCGAAGGTTTTAGTTTTTGTTTTAGAAACAGGTATGCTGCAAATGGTGTCATAAGTGGAATTAGGGCAATTATTACGGAAGCCACTGTTGCCGATACGGACCTAAGTCCATGTGCTTCAGCCATAAAATAGAGAAATGGCTCGAAAAATGCCAATATAAAAAACAATTTGTAGTGTTTGCGAGCTACTGTTTGTTTTTTAAATATGGTCAATGCAGCTATAATAAACAGTATCGTTGCTATAGTTAATCGCAAAAAGATAACTGAAATGGGTGAAAACTTGTTTTCAAATGCCTCTTTGTACCAAATAAACGATAACGCCCAGAGAATCATTGTTGTAGTGATTGCGGCATAGGCTAACAAGTTTTTTCTGTTCATACGTCTATAATTTTTTGGTCTGAGGTCTTTATTAAAATTAGAAATTAGAAATTAAAAGTTTATAAAGTTCCTTTCTACTTTTTCTACTTTCACCTTGTTCCTTTCACCTTGTACCTTGTACCTTCATAAAAGGTTGGCATGTTCGTTTTATATGATTTTGTTTTTAAAATTCTAAGTTTCTTATAGTTAATGTGTTATATGTTTATTAATCAACGTAACTTGCTTTAATGGTTTTAATAATTCCATTCGTATCAAATCCGCATTCTTTATGAAGTTCTTGTGGCGTACCGTGTTGAATAAACCTGTCAGGGATTCCAAGACGTATTACTTTTGCGTTGTAGTTATTGTCAGTCATAAATTCTATTACCGCAGAGCCTAATCCGCCTATTATTGTTCCATCTTCGACAGTTATTATAGTTTTGTGATTTTGGAATGCGTGGTGCAACATCTCTTGGTCTATAGGTTTTAAGAATAACATATTGTAATGTGATGGAAATATATTCTCTTCGTTTACCTGTTTTATGGCTTCTGATACAAAATTACCCGGGTGTCCGATGCTTAAAATAGCGACCTTTTCTCCTTTGACCAATATATTTCCTTTACCTATTGGAAGTTGTTCGAGTTTATTTCTCCATTCGATGTTAACTCCACTGCCGCGCGGATATCTTATTACAAAAGGCTTACCATCAGGAAGTTGAGCCGTGTACATAAGATTACGCAGCTCAAATTCGTTCATTGGGGCAGCAATAGTAAGATTTGGTATGCTTCTAAAATATGCTAAATCGAAGGCTCCGTGGTGTGTTGCTCCATCTTCGCCTACTAAACCGCCACGGTCGAGACACAAAACAACTTGAAGGTTTTGCAATGCTATATCGTGGATAACTTGGTCGTATGCACGTTGCATAAATGTTGAGTAGATGTTGCAGAACGGAATTAATCCTTCGGCTGCAAGTCCTGCAGAGAAGGTTACGGCGTGTTGTTCGGCTATTCCAACGTCGAACGTTCTGTCGGGCATTGCTTCCATCATAATACATAATGAACAGCCGGTAGGCATTGCTGGCGTTATTCCAACAATTTTATCGTTCTTTTTGGCGAGTTCGAGCAGTGTCTCTCCAAAAACATCTTGATATCGGGGAGGAGTGGGGTAATCTTTTTTTACGTTGATTCTTTCTCCAGTTACTTTATCGAATAGTCCTGGGGCGTGCCATACGGTTTGATTTTTCTCGGCATTTGGAAATCCTTTTCCTTTAACTGTTTTAATATGAAGAAGTTTTGGACCGCTTATGGTTTTCAGATCTTCCATAATAGCTACCAAGTGTTCTACATTGTGCCCATCTACAGGTCCGAAATATCTGAAATTCATTGCTTCGAAAAAGTTCGATTGTTTTAATAAAATTGATTTAACTCCAGTATCGATTTTTTGAATCAGATCACGTGTTTTGGGAGCTAGTTTGTCGAACTTGCCTAGTAGGTGCCAAACTTCATCTTTTAATTTATTGTACGTTTTTGATGTTGCTATATCTATTAAATACTCTTTAAATGCGCCAACACTTGGGTCTATAGATATGTCGTTGTCATTGAGTATAACTAACAGGTTTGTGTTTTGTGCTCCGGCATTGTTTAGTCCTTCAATAGCCATTCCACCTGTTAGCGCCCCATCACCTATAATTGCTACTATGTTACGATCTGGTTCGCCAAGTTGTCGTGCTGCAACTGCCATTCCTAATGCTGCTGAAATGCTTGTAGAAGCGTGTCCTACGCCAAAAGAGTCGTATTCGCTCTCATCGCGTTTTGGAAAACCTGAAATACCGTCTTTTTTACGATTTGTATGAAAAAGGTCTCTACGTCCAGTCAGTATTTTATGTCCGTAAGCTTGATGTCCAACGTCCCAAACTATTCTGTCATAAGGTGTATTATAAACATAGTGTAAGGCAACTGTCAATTCAACGGTTCCTAAACTTGCACCGAAGTGACCGGGGTTTGTCGATACCTGTTCGATAATAAATTGTCGAAGTTCGTCGCAAACCATAGATAGCTTGTCAATCGGTAGTTTTTTTAAATCGTTTGGATTATCAATTCCTTGAAGTAGGCTCATTTTGTTTTCTACCCTTTGCTTTTACAAATATCTGTTAGAATCTTTTAAACCTGCGAAATTATAGTTTTTTTGGAGTAAATCAAAGAATTAAAACATGGTTTGGTGAAAATGATGCTATTTGGTGTAATGTTCGAATATTGTATAAAAAAATGTAATGACAAAGCGCTGATTTATTTATCTGTTTTAAATTTTATGAATATCCGCATGAATACCTTACTTAATTAATAACCACATAGTCACATAGTTT
>DAOOBP010000018.1:0-29841 GCA_035407925.1 Salinivirgaceae bacterium | reverse complement strand
TCACACCCTCTAAAGCAAGTTTGGCAGCTAATGCTCCTCCCTCATTGTTAATACCGTCAACACCGTCACAAAGGACGATACCCATTCCGCCAACTAGCTCGAAGCTTTCACAAATATCGGTATTATACTTTTTTTCTTTACCCAGAATTGTGTGTGATGCAAATTGTATTTGAAGTTCTGATTTTATATCCATTTTTTCTCAAATCAACATTTTTGTTGTTTTGTTTCCATTCATAATAGCTATTCACCAAACATCTGCTAAAAATGTATTTAATTGAGCAAAGATATTTAAAAAAATTGTTTTTTACTCAACGTCTAACAAAAAGATATGATGTCAACCCAATTAATCACAATCCTTTCGCTTACAAATTTATACAAAATATCCGTGGATTCATATACCTAATACAACATTATTTAACGAATATGTAAGATTTTCATTTTGTTGTGACTATGTCTTCTTAATATCTGTGCACAAAATTATCTTTAGTCAATTATATTTTTTTACATAAATTATACTTTTTTAATATAAATAGTATAAATTTGCAACAATTTATCAATCCAAATTTTGCAGATACGCACAATCATGAGTTCTAATAAGCGTAAAAAAAATTACATCAATAAAGCTATCTTAGTTCTTAAACAAGATGGGTTACGTCTATCTTTAGAGGAGATAGCAGGAAAAATGGGCATTACAAAAAAAACATTATACAACCATTTTTCTTCTAAAGATGAGCTTTTAAAAGAGTGCATACAAACCATTTCCGCTGATTTTAGGGAAATGATAAATGGATTAGACGATAAAAAAAATCCCGCCATTGACAACATGCGAGATTGTTTTTCTCGCCTTAATCATTTTTTTACAGTACTGAGTCCTGTATTCTTTTATGACCTGATGCGATTAAATCCCAATCAGGCAACATCAGAACACATAATAGGTTCCGATTTCTTTAAAAAAAAGATGATGGCAAACCTCAAGCAAGGAATGCAAGACGGGAGTTATCGCCACGATTTGGACGTGGAATTTATGAGCCACTACATATCTTATTCTGTTTTTGGATTTTATATTAATAGCACAATCAACAATAACCCACATATTCCAAAAACCTATTTTGAAAATATTGCCGAATACAATTTGCGGGCTCTTGTATCAGAAAAAGGGAAACAATTATTATAATATCGTATTATGAAGCCAATGTATAAATTAATCACACACAGGAAGTTTCCAAAACATTTCTTAATCCTGTTCAGAAAAACGCTAATAATTAAAACTATATCTGTTTGTTGTTACATCTCTTTCACTGTGACAAATCTGTTTTCTCAAGAGACATATTCATTACAACACTGTATTGAGTATGCCGTTAAAAATAATAGGAATCTAAAAAAGGCACAATATGACAAAGAAAAAGCAGCTTGCGCCCGAACAGAAGTGTTAGGAGCATTGTTGCCACAAGTTGGCGGTTCGGCAAACCTTAACAATAACCTAAAAAAGGCAAAATTCATTATGCCCAACTTTATGAATAGTATGCTACCCCCCAATGCCCAAAATCCTGATGCCCCTAAATACATGACTATTGAAATGGGTACTGCTTACAACGCCAATATAGGCGTGGCTCTTAACCAACAAATACTTAACTTTTCGCTATTTAATGCTTTGGATATTGCCAAAACCGCCGAAAAGATGGCAGAATTAGGAGTTGAATCAAGTGAAGAAGACTTAATTGCTCAGACTGCAACTCTTTTTTACGCTATTCAAAGCACTGAATATGCAGTCAAGCAAATAGATAAAAGCATTGAGTTGGTGAATAAAATGCTTCAAACAATGGAAGTAAACTATACTAACGGTTTGGTAAAAAAGGTAGATGTTGATAGATTGAAAGTCAATGTCGTAAACCTTATGACACAAAAAACTGCAATACAAAATGCGGCAGAAATACAAAAGAACTTGCTAAAACTACAAATGGGACTTGATGTTAATCAATCAATTATGTTGGAACCGATTTGTTTAAACATCTTCGAGCAAAGCAGTGAAAAGAGTGAACAACATCCATTTTCAATTGAATCACAAACACCTTACTTGTTAATTAAGAAAAAACAAGAAATCATAAAATTACAACGAAAATCGGCTGTTTACGAGAATCTCCCCACCCTATCGTTGATGCTAAACTACCAATACAACGGAGTAAGTGATCAATTTTTTAAAGGAGAGACAAATTATTGGTACCCAGTATCTGTTGTTGGATTAAGCCTTAGAATACCCGTTTTTAGTGGTTTCTCACGCCATTCAAAAATCAAACAAAACAACATAGAGTTGTTAAAATCCGAAGAAGATGCCTTGATACTTGAACAATCTTTGAACATGGTTTATAAAAACGCTCAAATTAAGCTTGAAGACAGTCGTAGAACAATATCACTGCAACGTGATAATCAAAACTTAGCTGAAGAGGTATTAAAGATTGCTGAAAACAATTTTGTTCTGGGAGTTTCATCCATGTCCGATGTCCTAAATGCAAGTCAATCGCTTGTGCAGGCGCAAATAAGCTACGCCAATGCTCTGAACGATTATATGAAGGCATATATAGAATTAAAAAAAGCCGATGGTAGCATACGTGATTTAGCAACCGAATAATAAAAATACAACTCGATATGAAACAAACATGCCAACACTCTACAAAAATAAAAGGTGTTACACTCAGTCGCCAAGCGAAATGTTTCAACTTTATAAACTTTTAACTTTCTCTCGATATGAAAAAATTAATCTATATCTTATCTGTCTGCGCAACAATTGGCGCAATAATACTGATTTTAGAACTAAACAAGAGATCGACCGCCAAAAAAACAAAAATGATTTCAGATATATCTAACGCTGTTGCCGTTAAGATAATGGCTGTTTCAGACAGCACGTATTCCGTAGAATTTACATCGAACGGTTTACTTGAGGCACTTCAAGACCTGCCATTCGTTTCAGATGTTGCAGGACGAATTGTAAATATCTATGCCGATGAAGGCGATTACGTTAGTAGCGGCAAAGTACTGGTTCAGCTCGACAGTGAGATGCTTCGTGCCGATGTAGCATCGAGTGAAGCCTCTTTTGAGTCACTTAAAAAAGATTATGAACGATATAAAAGCTCAAACGCTCAAGGAGGAGTAACCGATCAACAGTTGGACAATATCCGCACGCAGATGATTGCTGCTGAGAGTCGCCTTATAACAGGCAAACGTCGTCTTGCCGATGCGTCTATCAAGGCTCCTATTGCAGGGAAAATATATAGGCGATACGTGGAAGTTGGTAGCTATCTGAATCCAGGAGCTAAACTATTCGATATTATTGACGACTCGCAACTTAAAGTAAAAAGTTTTATCAGCGAAAAGCAACGACCTCTTGTCAACAAAGGCTCATCCGTTAGGGTTGTGAGCGATATGTTTCCGGGTAAATCATTCATCGGGAAGGTGTCATTTATAAGTGATAAAGCCGACCATTCGCTTAACTTCCCCATTGAAATTACCATTACTGAGAAACAAGAGGCGCTGAAACCAGGCACGTTTGTCACGCTCTATTTCGGTAACGATAAAATGAAAAACGGCATTCTTATTCCTCGTAGAGCTATCCGCGGAAGTGTGCAGGCTGCAAATGTTTTCGTTGTAAAAAACGGAATTGCAAGAAAACAGGCTGTAGTCACCGGTAATATGTTGGACGAGAATATTGAAATACTGCAAGGACTCAACCCTGGCGACAGCATTATAGTAGCAGGATTAATAAATGTTTCGGACGGCGCTGTTGTGAAAAATATAAAATAATGCTGAGTTTATCGAACAATTAAAATTACGGTAAAGATGAAAATTACAGATCTATCCATAAAACGTCCTACATACGTCATAGTTCTTTTCTTGCTTCTGACAATCTTGGGATATTTGAGTTATATATCGCTAAATGCCGAACTGATGCCTAAGTTTACCCCACCTGTACTTAATGTGCAAATAGTCTATCCCGGTGCATCTCCAAGTGAGGTTGAAAACTCTCTGACACAAAAAGCAGAAGACGCTCTATCGAGCATGGAGGGAATAGACCAGATGCAATCTTTTTCATTCGAAGGTATGTCGATGATTATCGTCTCTTTCTCTTTCGGAACAGACATTGACAAAGCAATCACCGACGCACAAAATCTACTCAGTGCGAAGCGTTCAGAACTTCCTCGCGATATTCTTTCGCCTACCATTTCTAAAATTTCGGTGGACGAAAAGCCTATCCTGATTCTTTCAGCACAATCAGAAATGGAGCCAACTGATTTTCACGACCTTATAAGCAAGCGTGTGATTCCGGAACTGTCTCACGTAAGGGGTGTTGCAAAAGTCTCTTTAATCGGAGGAGTGGAACGAGAAATTCAAATCAACCTTAATCAGGAGAAAATGCGAGCTTTCGGTCTTACACCGATGATGATACATGGCGCTGTTCGTTCTGCAAATCTTGATTTTCCTACCGGATACTTGCACAGTGACGAAAGTCAAACTGCCGTACGACTTTCAGGAAAGCTGAAAAACATAAACGAACTTCGTAGCTTAGTTGTGAGAACCACCCAAACAGGAGCACAAATTCGTCTCGGTGATGTAGCCGATGTTTTCGATGCAATAAAAGACCCTGTAAAACTTGGACGTGTCAACGGACAGGACGCCATCTTGCTCAACCTTATGAAACAGTCTGATGCAAACGCCATAAATGTAAGCGAGCAGGTTATGAAGACTATTAGCCGTCTGGAAGAGGACTATTCTGACAATGGTTTAAAAATAGAGGTTGCACAGAATACAACAACTTTTACCAAACAATCTATCAGTTCAGTAATTACCGACTTGTTGCTCGCAATTTTATTGGTGTCGCTGGTTATTCTATTTTTCTTGCACAATTTCCGTAACGCATTAATAGTAATGGTGGTTGTTCCAGTTTCATTAATAGCAACATTTATCGGAATGAAACTGTTCGATTTTACGCTAAATTTGATGTCTCTATTGGCTCTATCGCTTGTTATCGGTGTATTGGTTGACGATGCCATTGTGGTTATCGAAAACGTATATCGACATATCGAAATGGGCAAAAACCGCGTTCAGGCAACGTTTGATGCAGTTAGCGAAATAGGGTTGACCGTAATTTCCGTAACAATCGTATTGGCAGTGGTTTTCTTACCAATAATCTTTACCAATACACTTGTTTCCGATATTTTACGACAGTTTTGTGCTGTTATCGTTATCTCTATTATGTTCAGCTTGCTAGCAGCACTCACGCTGGTACCGCTTTTAACATCTCGTTTCGGAAATATTTATGAGTTAACAGGTAAAAACATCTTCGAGAGAATTTTACAGGGCTTTGAAAGGGGTATCTTTATGTTCAGCAATTGGATTTCCAGTATCTTGAAATGGGGCTTGGGACATAAACGCTGGATTGGACTGGTTGTAATAGTCATTACAGTAGCAGTAATGGCTCTATTTCCGTTAGGATTTATCAATTTTGAATTTCAGCCATATATTGACCGTAGCGAATTTATCGTGCAGTTGGAAATGCCGAAAGATATATCAATGGAAGAATCCAATGCATTGGTGCAACGCGCCGAACAATGGTTTATGAGCCGTCCCGAAGTGGACAAAGTGGTTACTATGGTTGGACTTACGAGCGATAACACGCAAAGTACAAAAGGTACACCCTATCTTGCCGAATTAGATTTAAAATTAAAAAAACAGAAAGAGAACACCGAAAGTTATATAACGCGTATTCGTAAACCGCTTTCTGACTATTTAATAGATGCCAAAGTAAATATCTTTAGTCTGAGCCTTACCGGAACAGCCTCAAAAGCTGCCATCGAGTATGTTATCACAGGGAACAACAGCGACTCCGTGATGAAGTTTGCCGAACAAGCTTTAGATATTTTAGGTACTATTCCGGGTGTCATGCAACAAGCTCTGTCAGTAGAAAACGCAACACCCGAAATTACGGTAACGGTTGATAGAGATAAAATGTCGGAACTCGCACTAACACTTGACAACGTAGGAGTTATGATGCAAATGAATTTTCAAGGTAACAATCAATTGAAGTTTACACAGAATGATTATGAGTACGACATAAACATCCGTGCCGATAAAAAATATCGCAGTCAAGTAGAAGATGTGGCAAATCTTACATTAATCAACGGACGAGGTGAAAATATAAAACTTGCCCAATTTGCCGATATTTCTCTCGGAACAGGACCAAGCCGTCTCGAACGTTTCAACCGCAACAGCTCAGTAACTCTTCGTTCACAGGCTTATGGTGTACCCGCAGGAGCCATTTCAAAACAGTTTTTCAGTAAGATAGAGAAAGTACATAGACCCAAGGGAATCCGCATTGAAACGGTCGGCGACATGAAAAAGATGGGAGACTCAATGAGTGTTCTTACCACCGCGCTAATGCTTTCGTTACTACTTATATACCTGTCGATGGTGCTGTTATACAACAACTGGATAGACCCGTTGGTTGTAATGTTTTCTATCCCGCTATCTGTTGTAGGTGCGATACTTGTACTTGCACTAACCAATACGGCAATGAGTATTTATGCTATGCTCGGACTGGTTATGTTAGTTGGATTGGTAGCAAAGAATGCCATTCTACTGGTGGATTTTGCCAACGATGCTCGCCGAGAAGGACAAAGTATGGACAACTCATTGATTCAATCCGTGCAAATTCGTACACGTCCCATTTTGATGACTGCTCTGTCAACCATTATCGGAATGCTTCCAGTTGCCTTGTCGAGAGGTTCTGGAGCCGAGCTGCGCAATGGTATGGCATGGGTTATTATTGGCGGTATGGCTATGTCAACATTTCTCACATTGATTGTGGTGCCAACGGTCTATAAAATTATGCACTCATCTTCGAAAAATAAGGACAAATCGAATGCAATCAGGGAAGCAATTTAATCCCAACCCCTATTTTACTAGTATATGGATACAAAAAAGCCAACTATCTTATAACAATTTAGTTGGCTTTGCTTTATAAATTCCAAAATATAGATATATCTGGTGACTTATCTACTTTTTTATTTTATTCAAACTACGTGTAACTCCGTATAACTCTATTGATTTTTTATTATAAGCTTCGGCTGCCTCCTCTGGCGTCGAAAATGTACCTAAATTTAACGCTTTACGGTTAACATAAATAATAGCCTGATACTTGTTTCCACTTTTTACTACACCTCTGTATCCAAATTGATTGTCTGTTTTTGACGTATTTCTAACAACGTTTGAGAGTGAGCTCCATTCCAAATTATCTAATTTACAATTTGTTGGATTCCCATCTTTAAAACGTACCCAATAGCGATTAACCTTATCTGGCAGAGCAATAAATTTTTCGGCTATTACTTTTTGTAAATAAATAGTCTCATTACGATACTGACCATCGGGCTGTTTCCAATTTTTTTGAAAAAAAGCATATCCCTTACTGTGGCGACGAAGATTATCCAAAAACTTAATCTTTACTAAATGCGGATCGTTAACGAGATAGTCGTAAACTTTCGCATCTACAATTGCATGATATTCGCTGTTTTTCAAAGGAATTTTGCATGTCATAACTTTCTGATTTAGTGATTTGCGCTCAATATATTATACCAATTGTAATTTAAAAACTGTCCAATATTTTTTAAATTTCACAAATGTTTACCCCAGACTCCGCACGGACGGAGTTAAGGGGTAAATACCGATGTTACAGATACATATTCCAAACAAACGATTGTGAAGTTTGGACTATAGATGTTCAATCGGTATTAACTTTTCATTAACAAAAATAGATAATAAAAAAACAATAAGCAACATTTAAAATCAGAAACATCATGACAACAAGTAATTTACAATAAAAAATGGCTTTGTTATCAATTTTTGCTCTTCTCTTTTTCTTTTAATTTATATAATAACTCAGTCATTACTTGTGAGTTGAAATGCGTAACATTTGTCTTAATCAACATCTCGCAGTATTTTATTGCTTCGTTGTAATTACCTAACATATACTCCAATAGCGCAAGTTTGTGCATTGCTATTCCGTTAAAAAACGGAGAGTTGCCATTATCTAAGGCTTTTTTGTAACTATCAATAGCTTCTTCGTTTTTTTCGAGAAATGAATAAGCATCTCCTAAAAGAATTGGTATTATTGAAGATGTATAAAAATCTTGCGTTTCATCTATTGTCGATAAAACTTGAATAGCTTTCTGATTTTCATTTAACTTTATAAAACATATACCAGCATAAATTTTAGCTAAACGACTTTGTTTAGTCTCCTTTTCAATGTTTTCATAGAAATTAACAAAACCTTTAAAATTGGAGTTTCCGTTAACAGCTAATGCCCAATTTCCATCTCTAAACGCATATTCGGCGGGGATTATCTCTCTAGAAGCTATACTGTCGTATGGAAGTTCGTCGCTGTACTCTTTTAGAAGCAAGTAACTCTCTTGCTCTCTGGCTATATTTATAATTGGATATGCTTTTTTAGCAATATCGCCTAAATATGTATCATTGGAAACATTTGCCATAAACTGGTTATTGAGACGAGTTTCCGAATCCATTGTCTGTTTAATTTTTCTCTCTGCAGTTTTTCTAACCATAAAAAGTCCACGGTCTCCTTTAAAGAGGTCGGAAGTTTCGCCAACTTCTAATCCCATTAATACACCTCGTAAATTATATTCTACACCGAGCGTTGGAATATTGTATGTGGAGAGAAGCATCTTTTTTATTCCAATAACATCTTTTTTCAATATTTTGCCATTATCTTCCAGTGTACCACCTTTTTTTACAAGTGGCTCTATTCTATTGTACAAGGTATCTTTTCTGTATAAAACAATGTAATCATCTCGTACAATATCTCTTACTTTTTCAAAGGGGATATATCCTGTTGAAACAATATCAGTTACAGTTAATATATACGCCAAATTATCTCTAAAAAAAGGTGGAGATACTCTATTGATATTGTTTTTAAAACTCCATTGAATCATGTCGGTTGAATTGGGAATATCATCAAAAAAATAGTGGGTATTGATTACCTGTAAATTAGTTGTAGCATATCTGTTTTCAACAGCCTTAACAAGCAAATCTTCACCTGTTTTAGATTTTTTTGAGATTGAATTTGCCCTCTTTTTCATCCTCTTAATATCTTGGTCATTTGGCTCAATATTCATATATAAGACATCGACTAACACGTGATTTTGTGATGTTTGCGATATTTCCATAACATGCATTATGTGTCTTTTGTTATGCGATTCAATTTCGAAATAAAAATCACTGGGAGCTGAAAAGCATGCGGTGTTATACGGCTCAACCAAATCTCCGGGTTTTATCCAGCCAATTTCGCCTCCATTTTCATTTGATCTAGTATCGGAACTATATTTTTCTGCTAACTGACCAAAAACCTCCTTATTTTCATTTATTTTTTTCATTAATTCCGCAACTAATGAGGTATCCTCTCCCCTAAGCATAATATGTCTAACCTTAACAGAATCGGGAGCAGTATATTTCTCAACAATTTTCATTAATCTATACGAATTGTCTTGCAAATAAGGACCTTTTACATCTCCAACTTTTCCCTTTTCAAAAAATCCTAACAACTCTTTTTGTGCTGTATTCAAATTATAATCAGCCGAATAGAATTTTATAGACTCGTTTTTATCAGCAAGAGTTCTAAAATCAGAACCAACAAAGTTTTTAAGTCCTTCAAAACGCTTCAACTCATCGATATGATTAATTGAATCGACCTCTGGTTTTATAGTTACAATCGTAATATCCCTTATCTCTTGTTTGTAGTAATCATCTTCATATTCTTTATATAATTTTAGCAGTAAAGAGTCGTGGCTTGGAATTATATTTGCCTCAGAATAAGGAATAAATATGTAATCAAAATCAATTTCCGTACTTAAGTATTTGTCATAAAATTTTTTCTCTGCCGGAGCAACAAAAAACGATGAAGAAACAAAGCTTCTTAACTTTTTTATTTGGTGTTCATTAACCATATCTTTTACAAAAACATCCCATGTTATTTTCGGATCGCTTGCAGTATCTCCCTTAATAAGCTCTACGAATTTTTTGGCTTGTTCTGGTTGATAAACTCCATTTTCATCGCACAAAAATGGCATTGAAGCCAGACTTGAATGTGGATGTTCTCCAAAAACCATATCATCAATTTCATAATCAGAAACTTCCAAACCCAAGTACTCGATTTCGGGTTTTATTAATTTTTGGATAAATAAATCGTTCCACGCATCCATATAAAACTGTGCCTCTCTCTTTATAGGAATAGAAGCTCCTCTTGATACAATGTTTTCGTATTGTAGCCGCTCATCAAAAATGCCTTTAAATACTGAATACGGAATAGTTTCAACATGATATCCTTCGGGGATATTTGTATGCTTGGTTACTGCTCCACAATCTGTTTTGTCTGATTTACAGCCAACTACCAATATGGCTAATAAAATTAAAAGGCAGTGCACGGAGCGTAGTTTTTCGACAGGTTCAATAACCATCGAAGTGAAAAAGTTTATCAAGTTGGAAGATACGGAGAGTACTCTATCAGCGCTTGAAAATTTGCGAATTTTTGGTTTACGTGTTCGTTTCATATGTTTATTATTACAATTTTACTTATCAAAGCTCCAAAATTACTCAAACCTTTGGTATTTTTGATAATTGAAAAAGAAAATCCTAAAATAATTAATCAATAAAGTTCGTAAATTACTGATATGCATTGGATATACAGATAGTATTAAGTTTTTGATGCACTTTTAAGTAGTTTGAGATATTTCCAGTTAATTCTTTCCATTGTCGGTGTGTAGAATACAAGGCATAAGCGCAAAAATCAATTTGGCTATCAGGTTTATTTTAAGCGCCTAAGTACATACTCAACCATAAATCGTTGAATGCATTTAAGCTATGATTTTTTGTTAGTTGAATTTAACATTATGCTTTTTTCTAAATTATTTTCTTGAATTTGATATAAATCGCTAATTTTGTGCGATACCTTGGATTCATCTGTTTTCATTATGTAACCCTTTCATTAATGATCATAATGATACAAAAGCTCAAGGCTTTATTCAAATAAAAATCTGTTTATTTTACTGATTATTACACAATTTTATAATAAACATTTTAACTCAAACAAATATACAAAATGAAGACAAAAAAAGGATTATTTCGATTTGCAAGTTTTCTTGCAATTGCAGTAGTTGCGGGATTTACATTTTACTCCTGCGACAGCCAGACAAACATTCCTGGCTACAAATTTATTTCCAAAAAGTTTGTTAAAGAAGTAAATGCAAATGTCTATTACTTTGAGCACATCAAAAGTGGCGCACACGTTGTAAAATTTGATGTTGACGATGCCAATAAAACTTTTGGCGTCGGTTTTAGGACTGAGCCTAATTCAGATTGCGGTACTCCACACATTATCGAACACTCTGTATTAAATGGTTCGAAAAACTTTCCTGTAAAAAGTCCTTTTACTGAAATGGGAAAAACATCACTAAAAACATTTCTTAATGCGTTTACATCATCTGATTGGACATTCTACCCCGTTGCAAGTATGAATGAAAAAGATTATTTCAATCTAATGACCGTTTACTTAGATGCTGTCTTTTTTCCATTGATTAAGACAGAACCCAGAATCTTTATGCAAGAAGGTTGGCACTATGAATTGGAAGATAAAGATAGCCCGATTGTCTTAAAAGGTGTTGTTTACAATGAAATGAAAGGCGCCTTTTCTAGCCCTCAAAGAGAAATGAGTTACCAAATAGGGAAAAACCTGTTTCCTGATAATGGTTATGGCAAATCGGCAGGTGGACACCCTCAAGCAATACCTGAGCTTACTTACGAAGATTTTATTGCTTATTACGAAAAACATTATCACCCTTCAAATAGTTGTATTTTTGTATATGGTGATGCCGACATGAAAAAAGAGTTGGAACTTATTGACAAACAATATCTTTCTTCATTCGACAAAATAGAGGTTGACAATGAAATCAAACTTCAAGAACCATTTACAGAATTTAAAAAAGTTGAGGCTCCATATTCATCGTTAGAAGGCGTTCCAACAGAAAACCAAACTTTTATATCTTTAAACTGGGTATATGGTTTAAGTACCGACCAAAAACTAAGCTGGGCATTGAGCATTTTGTCTGAAGTGCTTGTAAGTCAAGAGGCTGGTCCCGTTCGCTTAGCGCTTCAAGAAGCAGGAATAGGTCAAAACATGTATTCATACGCAGGTATGAACCAACAAAATGGATTTAATATCACTATTCAAAATGCAAATCCCGAAGATGCCAATAAAGCAAAAGAGATTATATTAACCAAAATGAAAGAGGTGGCTGAACAAGGTATAGACCGTAATGCTGTTGAGGCGTTTGTAAATAGAATTGAGTTCCAATTACGAGAGGGAGACGATGAACAAAAAGGGCTGTTTGCAATGCTTCAAAGCTACCAAAATTGGATGTTTACTAATGACCCATATGCTGGTTTGCAATGGGAACAACAATTGGCTGATACTAAAAAGGCTATTGAAGAAAATTATCTTGAACAGGTTTTAAATGAAGCTATTATAAACAATAATTTTGGATTAATGATGGTAATGGTACCAAAACCTGGTATGGAGAGAGAAATCAATGAGCAAACTACCAAAAAATTAGCTGAATATAAAGCCTCGCTATCCGAAGAGGAGATCGAGAAATTGATTGCTGATACCAAAGACCTTATAGCTTACCAACAAAAGGAGAACAGTGAAGAGGAGTTGGCTGTGATTCCTAAATTAGGTCGCGAAGATTTGAATCCAAAGGCTGACTGGTACGAGGCAGAGGAAAGAAATATAGCAGATGTAAAAGTTGTACACTTCGAAAATTTCACAAATGGTATTGTTTACATTAAGTTAATGTACGACTTGAGAGTCCTTCCAAACGAATTAATACCTTATGCTCAACTTCTTAGCGATATATTAGGATTAATGAGCACTGAGAACTATTCATTTGGAAATTTAGAGATAGAAATTAATAAAAATACTGGTAGTGCACACACATATATAACTACTTACAAGCAAGATCGTGATGATAATAAACTTCTACCTAAATTTGTATTAGAGTCAAAAGCCGTTCCTTCAAAAGTTGAAAAAATGTTTGAACTTGGTAACGAAGTACTTTATAAAACAAATTTAGCAGATAAAGAGAGACTAAAAACTATTCTTACAAGAAATCTGGCACAAACCGAGTCGAATGTTAAGAGAAACGGTTTGGGATATGCTATGACTCGCTCAAACTCTTATTTCTCTAACAGTGGAATGTTTAACGAATTAACAAGGGGTCTTGAATACTACTGGTTTTTAGCAAAATTGGTTGCCGATTTCGATACCAATTCTGATATAATTGTTGATAATCTTAAAAAAACTGCTGATTTGCTTTTCACTCGCAACAATTTGATATTAGCAAGCTCGTGCGACAAAGCTGATTACGGCAACTTAGAAAAAGCGTTTACCAATTTCGCCGCAAATCTACCTGAGAAAGAGAGCACACTTCTTGATTGGAATTTTGATTTAACTAAGAAAAACGAAGCATTAATTAGCTCGTCAAAAGTTCAATACGTTATTCAAAGCTATAATTACAAAAAATTGGGGTATAATTGGGATGCAAAAATGAGTGTTCTTAGCAGTATCCTTTCGGGAGAGTATTTACAAAACACTATTCGTGTGGTTGGTGGCGCTTACGGCGGTTTTTCAGGTATTTCGAGTGACGGCGGTTTCTATTTTGCCTCGTACCGAGACCCAAATCTAAAAGAGACACTGGATAACTACGAAGGAGCTGTTAAATATATTGAATCATTTGAAGCTGACGAAGCTAAAATGTTGGGATACATAATCGGAACTATAGCTGATTACGACTATCCAGAAACAGCATCATCAAAGGCTAATACTGCATTTAACCGTTATTTTACTAATGCTACTGCAGCTGAACGGCAAGCAGACCGTGATGCCATTCTATCAACTACATCTGAAGATATTCGTTCTTTCAGCAAAATGGTTGAAGATGTTTTGAAACAAAACAATATCTGCGTTTATGGCAGTGAAGAGAAGATTAAAGCAAATAAAGATCTTTTCGGAAGTTTCATAAATGTTGAAAAGAAAAACTAACACTTTACAAGGTAAAAGGTACAAGTGGTAAGGTACAAGTCGGTAGGCGGTGTCTCATAAGTGCCCAACTGCTGCGTTACTTCGATATTCGGGCTCAGTCACGTACTTCATGTACGCTCCTTCGCCCTCAATCTCAGTGCCTTGCATTTGGACACTTCTGAGCCACCTTACCACTTTTTTGTAAAATGAGACTTTTGAGACAGCCTCTACTTACTTTTACCTTTTACCTTTTACCTTGTATTCTATCGACAATATTTTTGCATTGAGAATTTAGCGTCGGGGTTTCCTAATTTTTTTGCCATTTTAAAATCTTTACACGCGCTTTTTTTGTCACCCATATTTGCATATATTTGACCTCTAACCATATAGTATTCACTATTTTTTGGTTCAAACTCCATTGCCTTTTCAATATACTCTATTGCTTTAGTATATTTTTCTAACGACGAATAAGCAGTGGCTGCTCCGTAAAATCCTCCAACGAAATCAGACCTAGTAGTAGTTAATTTTAAAAAAATTGTAAGCGCTTCTTGAGGTTCATTATTCCGCATATAACATAGCGCTTTTTGGTACATTCCATTCGCATCATTAGGACGTATGTCTAATACTTTTTGATATAAGACAATAGCTTCCTGATATTTGAATTGTTGCTGCAGTTTCAAACCCTCATTCATTAATGAGTCGATATTTTGTCCACTCAAACTAAAATGGATTGAGGCGAATAGGGCTACATAAATTAATATCTTTGACTTTCTCATAATCAGATAGTTTAGTGTTATTTGTAATCGTTATCAAAAAAATTAGTGTGTTTTACAAAAAGTTCCTACTAAATATACTTTACAAGTACCGTTTTTGTTCAATTACTGGTAAAAAATATCTTAAAAAAGGTAATTGCTATTAATACTTTTAACTTATGGTTGTCATTTTTTTTGGCAACCGCATTACAGTTACTGACAACCGCGAGGGTCACTCCTACATCAATTTGTTTTAATAAAATTAATCTCTTCAAAATGAAAATCAGGGTTGGGACATTTAATTGTAAAACTTGTTACCGCTCCGCGTTCATTCTTGTTTGTTATGATTAACCCTTCAGGTAAAGAGATAATATTTTGCCAGATAATCTTGATTTCTCCATCATCCGCAACATTAATAACACCATTGAAAAGAGGCGAGCTAATAAATTGAATTTCAACTGTTTGATTTTCAGTGTTTTCAGAAATAACAACCTCTCCCATTAATTTATCAACATACCTTCCTTTTAGCGCTTCTAAATCTGGCTTTTGCGAGTTTATCGTTGTGTCTTGCTCTGTTTCAAAATTTTTGATATTATTGTACTTTTCAAATACATTTTTATAGTATGGCGAGTTTGTACCAATGAGGAATTGGTGCAATAATTCATACGATAGCACTATAGGCAGCGGTGTACCAGTATTAGCCAAAATAATAAATGATGTTTTCTTTTCAGGGATAATAACAATTTGAGAGGTCATTCCCTCTAAACCACCATTGTGCATTATTACTTTATGATTATTAAAATCTAACACTTCCCAACCTAATCCATATCCTTTGTTTTTTATAATATCTGGAACGGTGTTATCTAAAATATTGAGTTTTTGATTAGTAATAACTGATTGTTGAATATTAATAAACTCTCTATCAACTATCGTAGAGTCGAAGTTCCACTGAAATTTTGCCCACTTCATTAAATCTTTAATATTAGAAAAAAGACCTCCTGCGGGCGAGATATTTGTCCAATCGATATAATTAACAGGTTTGTTTTCTTTGTCAACGATAACATGAGGGTTTGCAATATTTTCTAACTTAATGACTTCAGAATAATTAAAAGTTGTATAGCCCATTTTTAATGGAGAGAGTAGATTAGCATTAATATAATCTTCATAACTTTGATTTACAACTTCTTCTAAAGCTACACCTGCAACCAAATACATAATATTGCTATAGCCATATTCTGAATGTGGAGAGTTTTTTATAGGAACATACTTTATTAAATCAATAACCTCTGCTTTACTTTTATTACTCCCGTACCATGACAAATCTCCACTAAATGTCGAAAAGCCTGTTTGGTGCGATAGAATATCGAAAAACGTTATGGTGTTTGTTACTGTATCGTTTGCGGTTTCAAATTGTTTAAGATGCTTTTTTATTGGGTCGTAGATAGACAATAATCCTTGTTTTTGTGCTATTCCTATGCCCATTGCAGTAAATGCTTTTGTTAGAGAAGCAATTCCAAACAGCGTTGTATCTGTAACTTTTGATGGCTTATAAACATGTATGACGCCATAGCCTTTAGAGAGAAATACAGTATCGTCAGCTATTATTCCAACAGCTAATCCGGGAACATTCCAGTCAGATATGGACTTTTGTAACAACGAGTCTATTGACTGATAAAATGTTAGATTATCATTTTCTTTATTTTGACACGAAAATAATGTTAATAATAAAATAATTGCAAATAGGGGCTTTTTCATATATCGCAACTTAGTTAAAAGTTTATAAAGTTAAAAGTTGAAAGCAATGAACAATCCTCAATTTAAATAACGCAGGGCTTTACCGCATCTTCGGACTTCTGTCTTCAATCTCTCTACTTTTACTTTTCTCCTCGTACCTTTTATCTTCCCGACAAGTTAACATTTTCGTTTCGGTACTTATAATTTTATAACAAATTTAAAATAAATATCTTTAATATCTCTATTTTTCTGTAATTTCTATTTCTGTTCTTCTATTTTTTGATCTACCACGCTCATCGTCATTTGTTGCGATATTTCTTTTTTGTCCATATCCTTTGAACGATAGCCTATCTTCTGAAATGCCTGCTTCATTAATATATTGATACACGCTTTTGGCTCTGTTCTCAGATAGTTTTTGATTGTAAACTTCAGTCCCTACATTGTCTGTATGTCCGCTTATTTCAACCTTCACTGTCGGATTTTGTTTCAAGAGCCTAACCACCTTATTGAGTTCAGTTTTTGACATAGGGGATAACACATAGCTGTCGGTTTCATAAAAAACATTATTCAATATGGTTTTGCTTCCAATCTTTATTGGCTCAAGCTCGACCAAAATGTCATATGCTTCAATATCTTTTTGTTCTACTACAAAGTGGTCTGAATAAAACAGATAAGACTCCCTATCAACCGTTAAACCATATTTTTTACCTGCTATTAAAGCCATTAAAAACTCGCCGTTAGAATTAGATGTAACCGTAATTATTGAATCTGGTAAATCAAAATCATTCATATCAATAACCGCTGACAATGCCTTTCTGGTTTCTTTATCAATTATTTTGCCTTTTACATAAGTTACCATTCCTGCTTGTGCTGGTTCGGGCAGTTCGAAATAAAAAATATCCCGTTGTCTTTTATCGCCAACTTCTTTATCAATAAAAGCGGTTTTACCGTCTGATTTTACAAATATTCCTATTTCATCGCCATGGGTGTTTATGGGGTATCCTAAGTTAACTGGTTTTGTCCATTTCCCTTCGACTAACTGTGATTTGTATAGATCAAATCGTCCCATGCCAGGATAGTAGTTCGACGAGAAATAGAGTGTTACATTATCGGGATGAATAAATGGCGACATTTCATCACCCTCGGTATTTATACTTGGACCTAAGTTTATAGGTTTATCCCAAATAGGAAATCCATCTTTGTCGTATCCTTTTAGATTGCATCTGTAAATATCTGATTTTCCGAATCCTCCAGGACGATTACTTGCAAAATACAACTGTGTGCCATCGGAGCTAATAACAGGTCGAGACTCCCAGTGACGGCTATTGACTATAGGTCCGAGATTTTTGGGTTTTAGCCATTCACCATCATTCAATACAGTGATATAAATATCACAACTTCCAAACCCATCATTCCTGTTACAACCGGTAAACAGTATATATCTTCCGTCTGGGCTTACAAATGAGGCTCCTTCATTAAATTCAGTATTTACAGGAGAGCCAACAGATTTTGGACTGCTATACAATCCATCAGTCAAATCACATGTCCATATATCTTCATTAAATCTATTATGACCTATATCAATTTTTAATGTGTAGAAAAATTGCTTATTATCGACGGTAAACGAGGGCCAATACTCGTCTCTATATGTGTTAATGCTTGGCGGCAGCGATTTTAGCTCAATTAAAACCGGATTTTTTATTGCTTCTGCAGCAAATTCAGCTTTGCTCTTTAGCAAATCAACATACGGTTTAAACTTTTCGTATTCGGCACCGTATTTTTCTTCAAAATAGATAATATCCACCAGTGATTCATCATATTTTCCGAGACGGATATATCCTTCTGCCCTATTTATATATCCAGGCGGAAAATATTCCGGATCGAGCGACAAAGCTCTATTTAACTGCTCAACTAAAAGATTTGCACTGTCAATTTCGTAGTATATCTGAGCCAACATGAAATG
Source organism: Salinivirgaceae bacterium (assembly GCA_035407925.1). GTDB lineage: Bacteria > Bacteroidota > Bacteroidia > Bacteroidales > Salinivirgaceae > JAAYQU01. The sequence continues at coordinate 11,261 of DAOOBP010000018.1, read as the reverse complement.
TGCATCAATAAATTCGGGGTCTCTGTAAATGGCTTCTTGTAGGCTTTCTATTGCATGATTGTACATTCGTAAATTAAAGTGTTCTTTTGCCTGTTTAAAAGCCTGCACTGCTCTCCAAGAGCGTGTGGTTACTTCTTGGGATAAAGAATATAATCGGATTAATATAAAAAATAGCAGTAATGAAAAAAATCGCAATTTTAAAGCCATTTTGATTCTGGTGTGCTTATTTAAAAAAATTGCATAAAATTAATAACAATTTTCGCGATAACAATATAAAATGCATAAAGTTTACGATTTACAAATGAACACCTACGGTATCCGCATAAACTTATGTATTTGCAATGAAATGTTCCAAACCGGATTTTTCTTTGTGTATTCTACTATTTTACCAATTATACTGTCGAAACAGGAAAATTCTGGTTGCAAAAAGAGTTTACAATTTTTATTAACGTGTTTACGCCATTTTTCTGCCCATTGAAAATCTTTTTCGGTCGATATAACTACCTTAAGCTCATTTGCTAATGGTAAGTTTTCCGATAAAGGATGTTTTTGTTGTTTAGGCGATAAGCATATCCAGTCCCATTGTCCAGTAATTGGATATGCGCCGCTGGTTTCGAGAAACGATTCTATGCTGTTTTTATTTATCTCTGCGGTAAGCAGTTCTAGATTATACATTGTTGGTTCTCCGCCTGTTACAACAACGCTCTTGGCTGTAGTTTCGGTTACATTTTTAATAATATCTTTAACAGAGACCTTTTTATGAATATTTTTGATCCATGAAATTTTTGTATCGCAAAAGTGACAAGCAATATCACATCCGCCAACTCTTATAAAATAAGATGGTTTGCCCGCATGATATCCTTCGCCTTGAATACTGTAAAACTCCTCAACAATTGGTAAATAATTGCCTGTTTCAATATCATTTTCCTCTATTTTTTTGTATAAATCTTTGCCCATAACTGTTTGTTGCTCACCGAAATGCTGAAATGATTGATTATTAAATTTTAACTACCTTATACAACTTTAAAAAGTACAAACAACATCCATAATAATCGCCGAATATCATTACATTTGCATTTTAATAAAGATTGGACTATTATAAAATTACAATTGATATAGGAGATGATTATTCGGTGCAAATGTCACAAAATTATACGACACAAAGACAATAATCCTACCAAAAATTTATCTTAACTTTGCGGAATGCAAAACAGAGTGGACATAGAAAAACTACAAAAAAAACTCTCAACTTTCCCAATTTTTGAAGGAACTCAGGGCTTTCAACTTGAGCAAATTATTCGTGCTTCACACATAATACCGTACAAAGCAGGTAGCGCAATTTACGAAGCAAACGATATCTCCACTGCTTTTTTCATTATACTTTCTGGTGTTGTTAGAATAGAAATACACGAGCTAAAATCAATTGAATTAGGTTCCGGTAATTATTTTGGGGAATACTCTTTGATTGAAAATCGTCCACATAACGGAACTGCTATCGCGAAAACAGATTCTGAAATTCTTGTTTTACCCTCAGATGTCTTCAACAATCTGTTGCAGCAGAGCCTCCCCTTTTCAAATAATCTGCTAAGGATGTTAGTCAAACGCCTGAAAGCTACAGAACGCTTAGAATCAGCGTTGATAGAGAAGAATATACAGATTAATGAACAAAACGATAGGATTAAAGATAGCAACGAGTTAGCGGGAATAATCCAAAAAGCGCTACTTCCTCAGGAAAAACTTTTGAAACTGAAGTTTGATAGTTGTTTTTTGCTTTTCCAACCTTGTGAAAATATATCAGGCGATTTTTATTGGTTTGCACAACGCTATAACGAATATTGTGTAGTTGTGGCTGATTGCACTGGACACGGAGCTCCCGCAGGGCTAATATCTATTATGGGTATCACATATCTAAACGAAATTGTTAATTCAATGCAAGACCCCGATCCTGGTAGATTTCTGACACTATTAAACCAAAAAATTAAGCAGGCATTTACAAGTACCGATGACAGTTTTCAGGGACAGCTTGGTATGGATATCTCAATGATTACAATTAATTTCGAGACAATGACCTTGAGATACTCTGGCGCTAATTTGCCTGTATTTGTTGTAAACAAACAAAAAATTTTAGAGTTAGAACCCGAAAAGTGCTCGCTGAACGTAAGCACAGATTGTAAAATATTCCAATCACAATCTTTGAAAATAGAACAATCTGACACAATTTATATGTTTACAGATGGCTATACCGATCAACTTGGTGGTAAAGATGAAAAGAGATTCGGTTATGCACGTTTTAAAGAGATAATTCTCAATGTTGCCGAACTAAACGTTCACAAACAACAGATAGCGTTTATTGAACACTTTAACAACTGGAAAGGCAATAGACCACAAATTGATGATGCTACGCTTCTGGGCATACAAATATAGTGAGTTAAAAGGTAAAAGGTAAAAGGTAAAAGTAGAAAGTAGGGGTGCCCTTGTGGTCGCCAGAGACAACATTGTGGTTGCCTAAGTAACAATTAAGTAGCTGATTATCTTTCAATTGCCACGACTTTTAAGTCGTGGAATGGATTGGTATATGGTTTATGGGCTTTAGCCCAAATATACCATTTTCTTGGGTTTTGAAATGTTTAATTGATTTCGGCTAAAGTCGATTTTATTTTATTGATTTTCAATGCATTAAAAGGCGTTGCTATTGGTATTTTTCCTCGAAAAGCACTTTGCTCATTTCGACGTTACTTGTGTTTAATGGTCACACTTCGGCTTTGCTCAGTGCATCGCTTCGATAAGCCCAGTGACCGTTCACGGTGGCTGAGTGCGCAGCAATCGAAGCCAAAGTCGTGGGCTACTTATACTGAATGGTCACACTTCGGCTTTGCTCAGTGCATCGCTTCGACAAGCTCAGTGACCGAGATACCTGTTAATTGAACGGAGTGAAAACACTACCTGCAATTAAAAACAGAAAAGGGCGACTGTAAAAGCCACCCTTCACATAATTGTTCATTGCTAATTGCTCATTGCTAATTGCCTTTCGCGGGAACGTTTTTAAGGGTCTCCAATAAGAAATCCCAAAACATCTGAACTGTATCTATTTTTACTTTTTCGTCCGGAGAGTGAGGGAAACGAATGGTTGGTCCACACGAAATCATATCCCAATTGGGATAAACTCCGCCTAACAAGCCACACTCTAAACCTGCGTGTATGGCTTTTATTTCTGGTGTTTTGTCATACATTTTTTTATAGGTCCCCTGCATTAGTTTTAAAATCGGAGAGTTCATATTAGGTTTCCAGCCGGGGTACCCACCTTCAAACTTAGTTTTGGCGCCTGCAAGGTCGAAAACAGCTTTTACCTTCATTGCCAATGCTTGGCGAGCTGAATCAACGGAACTGCGCATTAGACTTTGTACATGTACTTTATCTTTATCTGACTTCACAATTGCGAGGTTGATAGATGTTTCAACCAATCCGGGCATGCTGTCGCTCATGCGTAAAACGCCGTTTGGACAAGCCAATACCGCATTTATTATGCGATTTTGTGATTTTTTATCGATAACCGAATCAAATTTTTGGGCTTTTGCTATGCTGATTGACAAATCGGGCTCTGTACCAGATAGTTCGCTTTTAACAATTTTCTCATACTCTTTGACCTCTTTTGAAATGGCATCCTTAGTTCCTTTTGGAGCATAAAATGTAACAAAACCTTCACGAGGAATAGCATTTCTTAAACTGCCGCTATTGATGTTTGCTATTCGTATTGAGTGATTATCAGCAAGTTGTCTTAAAATTCTGAATAGAAGTTTATTTGCATTTCCTCTGCCAAGAACGATATCCATGCCACTGTGTCCGCCCTTTAATCCTTTTACTTCTAATGCAATAGCTTCGTAGTCGCTTGGAACAGCTTCAAGTTTAACTTTGAAAACAACGTTTGCGTCTTCGCCTCCAGCGCAACCAACATAAAGTTCCCCTTCGTCTTCCGAATCGAGGTTAATTAAAATATCGCCTTTTAGCATACCGGGTTTTAACCCAAAAGCTCCTGTCATTCCGGTCTCTTCATCAATGGTAAAGAGCGCTTCAATTGGTCCGTGTTGAATGTTTTTTGTTTGCAAAATGCCCATTGTAACGGCTACGCCAATTCCGTTGTCGGCTCCCAGTGTAGTATCGCGCGCTGTTACCCATTCGCCATCGATATATGCGTCAATTGGGTCTTTTGCAAAATCGTGCTTAATATTGCTGTTTGCTTGCGGAACCATATCCAAGTGGCTTTGCAAAATAACCCCTTTGCGGTTTTCCATTCCTGGAGTTGCAGGCTTGCGTATTATGACGTTTCCTACTTTATCAACAATAGTTTCCAATCCCAAATCTTCGCCAAACTTTTTCATGTACTTGATTATCTTCTCCTCTTTTTTTGAAGGACGTGGGATTTGTGTCAATTGATAAAAATTCTCCCAAACCTCAACTGGCTTTAGTTTTCTTATTTCTTCGCTCATAATTAATTATATTTTTAGATTACTGTTTATTATTGATTTAACAAAGTTAGTTTTTCTATTTGAGGTTTTCAATTAAAAAGTTAAACTTTTTAGTGAATAAGTGCATTCTGGTATTTCCCCCATATATATCATGATTTCTGTTGGTATATAACATCATTTCGAACTGTTTATCGGCTTGAACCAATGCCTCTACAAACTCGTAAGTGTTCTGAGGATGTACATTATCGTCGTGAGTTCCTGAAATTATCAATACCTTTCCTTTAAGTTTGTCAACGTGATTAATAGGACTATTATTGTCATAATTTTCAGCATTTTCCTGCGGTGTACGCATAAATCTTTCGGTGTAGATATTATCGTAGTACCGCCAATTTGTTACCGGGGCAACAGCAATAGCCGCAGCAAACTGGTCAGCACCTTGCGTTATACAGTTCAGAGCCATAAATCCACCGTAGCTCCAACCCCAGATAGCGATTTTCTCAGAATTAACGTAAGGCAACGTTCCTAAATATTTTGCCGCTTCAATCTGGTCGATGGTTTCGTACTTGCCTAATTGTAAGTATGTTACTTTTCTAAACTCCTCTCCTTTTCCACCCGTTCCGCGAGGATCAACACTTACAGTAATAATGCCTTCTGTAGCTAAAACCTGCTCCCAATTAACACCCCAGCTGTCTAAAACACTTTGTGAGTTGGGTCCTGAATATTGCGTTATCAGTACAGGATACTGGTTGTCTGGAGAAAAATCGACAGGCTTCACAATCCATGCGTTAAGTTCCACATCTTCAGATGTTTTGAATGTAAAAAACTCTTTTTGTTGAAAATTGTAATCCTTAATTTTTTCTATTAACTCTTTGTTATCTTCCAAAACCCTTACAACCCTGTCTTTACTGTCGTGAAGTGTTATATACGGCGGGGTTTGAGAGTTTGAAAAGTAGTTAATATAATAGTTAAAACCTTTGCTAAAATTTGCTGTATTGCTGCCAAGTTGTGTCGAACGTTTGATTTTTTTCTTGCCTGCTATGTCAATCGAATAATTCGAGCGATAGATTGAGCCCTCTTCTGTCGATTGATAATAGAGAGTCTTTGTTTTAGTGTCAAAGCCGTAAAAGCTTGTTACATCGAAATTACCTTTTGTAATCTGTTTTAGCTCCTTTTTGTTGATATTGTACAGATAAAGATGATTATATCCATCACGTTCACTGAAAATTATAAAATTATCGGCATCAACAAAACAGAGATCGCTATATGGCGGAATGTCAATAAAATATTTATTTGTTTCGCTGTAAACAACTTCGCTTTTGCCTGTAGTTCCGTCAGCAAACAGTATCTCCATTTGGTTTTGCAATCTGTTTAAGCGAACGATTGATAGCGTATTTGCCCGCTTCGACCAATAGATTCGGGGAATATATATATCGGTTTCGGTTCCAATATCAACAGTAACTTTCTCTTTTGAACTTAAATCGTATATGAAAACTGAAATCACAGAGTTATCCTCGCCTGCCTTTGGATATTTGAACGAATATACTTCCGGATAGAGCGCATTCTCCTCTAACTCAGGATCTAAGCCTTTGTATTTAAGCAAGTTAAACTCTTTAACGTGACTCTCATCAAACCTGCACCATGCAAGCTTTGTTCCATCTGGCGACCACTCAAAAGCCTGATTATATTCAAACTCCTCTTCGTAAACCCAGTCGGGCGCACCGTTGATAATATGGTTATCCTTACCATCTGTTGTAATGGGTGTTATTGTTCCGTTTAAATCACTTATAAACAGATTGTTATCGCGGATAAAGGCAACTTTTTTGCCATCGGGAGAGAGTGTGGCTAAACGCTCCCCTCCCTGCTCAGATACAGGGAAAAGCTTTTTCTCTTTCAAATCCCAAACAAAATAGTCGGCAATAAACGACCTTCTGTAAATATAGTCGGCATTAATATGAAAAATAATGCGCGTTTCATCTTCAGAAAACTGATAGTTACTAAGCCTTGTAATTTTTTCATTATCAAATTGTTCTGCTTTAACTAAAGTATCAACAGCTTTGCCTGTTTTGTAGTTATATTTAACAAGTACTCCTTTTTCTAAGGTTGTGTAATGCTGCCCATCGTTCATTGACTTCAAACCGTAAACCGATTTTGCTCCAAATGTTCTATCTTTAAAAATATCGGAAAGAGTAATGTTTTGCTTTTGACCATGTGTAAAAGTAGTAGCTATTGCACAAATACACAGCAAAATAGATAATTTTTTTATAATCATAATATGTTAGTTTTAAGATTTTTTAAAAGTGACCCCAAGTTGCAAAAAAAGTTTGTTATTCCCAAAAGAGTTTTTGCTAATATAACGTGGGTATAACAGATTTATAATATTTTCAAAAGGTTTCGAGTTGCTTGTCATGTACTAAGCTAAAATTTAAAAAATATTGGACTATTTTTAAATTATACCGATTGGACACACACTATAGTACAAACTTCGCTATCACCCTTTTGGACTATGTGTCTGTAACACCGGCATTTACAATTGGTATTACACAATAAAACCGAAAACAATATCAAAAAAAGCAAGACTAATATCTCTATTAATCTTGCTTTTAAGTTATTTTATTGTTTAGTCACTGATTATCTTCTTCGTTTAATTAAAATAAACAGCAATAGCACTGATAATCCAACTATTATACCAATCATAATATTAAGATTAGCTTTGCTAATTGTAATCATAGCATCAGTTTGAGGCTTGTTTTTTTGTCCAATAACTAAAAGCTGGTCTTTTGTTTGTTCAACTATCATGCGTAAGTACCACTCTGGATAGCCGGGCTGCTCAACTTTAATAACACCTTCAAGAGTTGTTTTGAATACACCGTTCTCTTCGGGTTTAACATTTCCATCAATATATTTTACAACAAGGAATTTGAATAGCTCTTTCCAACGATTAAATAACGATTGTCCTGCATTTACCGAGAAATCAGTCAAATAGGCAACGGCTTTATTTGGGTCTTTATTGTAAATTTCTAACGCTTTGGCATCGGTCTCTTCAACTTGTTGTTTAAACTTGGCTTCCATTTCATCTACAACTTTCTTGATATCAGGAAAAACAATATTATAGCGTAAATAAGCCCAATTTGAAACTAAGTTGAAAATCCAAAACGCTGATGTTTCAGAGAAAGTAGCCATATCACCATTTCCTTGTTGATAAGCGTGTGGAATTTTTGTAATCGATGAGTATAGAGGCACGTAAACACTTGTTGCAGCATCATCTACGCCAAACCAAATTATACCCCCTAATTTGTTGGGCATCCACGAACGCGACTGTGTTACAAATGAAAATCCTGTTTGCTGTGTAGCCGTTGTACGCTCATTGCAGTACTCAACGCTATCAACTGTCCATGTCAACGGACGCCAACGATAAGGCTTTCCATAAGGACCTGCACCAAGGTCATTAGCCATGTTAAGCTCTGTTCCTTCAAGATGATCGCGCATGTAGTGCATCAAATCTTGAGGAGATACTTTATTTTCGGGTTTAATCCACAAAGGCATACGGTTTGTTCCTATTCCTTGCTCATCCTTTTGTATGTGACCTTTAACGTAATCAAAGTGTTGCCACATATCTTTGTTTACATCTTTGAAGAATGTCCATACTCGTAATTCGCAGAAACGAACACCACCAAAATCAAGTGGGTTGTATATATCTGAGAAACTAAAATTTTCGTCCGAGCCGTTGTAATATCCTTTTTCACGTGCAAAAGAAATTACGTCAGGTGAGTTAAATGTAGTTTGGTTTTCGTCAAACCAGTTGTTTTCTTTTGCAAATGGAAATGTCGTGATACGAGCTTGATTGGCGTGTCCTGACACATATCCATCGGGAATCATTCTTGCTACCCAAACAGCGCCACTGTTTCCTACTCCCTTGCCAATCAATTCCATAATCCAAACTTCATTAGGGTCTGCAATTGAAAACGATTCGCCTGAACTGCAATATCCATATTCAGCAACAAGTTCCGTCATAATTTTCATGGCTTCGCGTGCATTTTTTGCACGTTGTAAGGTAACATAAATTAAGCTGCCGTAGTCCATAATTCCGAGAGTGTCAATAAGTTCTTCACGACCAGTAAAGGTGGTTTCGCCAATTACTAACTGAAATTCGTTCATGTTACCAACAACGTTGTATGTTTCAAGGGCTTGAGCAATTTCGCCAAGATATTTGTGGCTATCCCATTCATATATTTTCAACATTGTTCCGGGCTTGTATTTAGCTGCGGGCCAATAATATACCTCTCCGTATAGTTGATGCGAATCGGCTGAGTAGGTAACCATTGTCGAGCCGTCGGTTGAAGCGCCTTTGGTTACTAAATAGTTTGTACATGCATCGGTTGTGTTTGTTGTTGAAAAAACCAATATAACAGATGCCAAAATTGCAATAGGTTTAATTCTCATATTATTAATTTTTAGGTTTATATTACTATGATTTTAAATTTCGATTGTTTTAAATGACATGCTATTTTGTTATCATAATTACAAAGATAAAAAAACTAATAAATTACTACAAAGATAGATTAGGTTTTTAAATTAATTTCACACATTTTTGCAGTTGGAAGTCGGAAGATTGAAACCGAAGTCCAAAGACAGACGGTAGTGCAGTAGATTGCTTGGTAATTGAGCGGAGCCTAAGATATTGTAGAGACGGAGCATGCTCTGTCTCTACTTTAAACTTTATGAACTTTTAACTTTTAACTCAAAGATATGAAAACTAGAAAGTTTTTTCGTTTGATACACAGGGAATTTGGTTATTTCTTTGCAGCTTTAACAATTATTTACGGCATTTCGGGTGTTGCGTTAAATCATCGCAACGATTGGAATCCTGATATGGTAATAACACAATATAAAGATACGCTTGATGATAATATAAATCTTGTTAATGTGAAAAAAGCAGAAGTAGAGTCAATTCTTAAAACGCTGAATCTCAGTGAAGATTATAAGAGTCACTACTATCCTTCAGAAAACAGCCTAAAAATATTTTTAGATATCTCGGGCGGTAATGGTTCTGTTGTAATTAACACAGAGACAAGAATATGTGAAGTAGAGAAACTCGAACGGCGTTATTTCTTTTATCCAATCAATCAAATGCACCGCAATTCATTTAGAAAAGTTTGGACTTGGATAGCAGATATTTTCGCTGTTACGTTGATTGTATTTGCTGTTACCGGTATGTTTATGATGAAGGGAAAATATCAATTGTCGAATTACGGAATATATAGGGTTATAGCGGGCGCGCTTATACCTTTAATATTTTATTTTATCTATTTGTTTTGATTTACAAGGGCTTAATAATAAAATCGCAGTCCCGTTTTAATAGAACTGCGATTTTTTAGTTACAGAAAAACTATTTTGTAAATCTCTTTCCTACCAAATCGAATGCTCTGACACACGCTGGACAGAACTCCAATGTGCGTGTAAACATTGTGCAATTATGCGATGAGCGATAAATACCAAGTGCGTGATATTGTGCACCTTCAAACAGTCCTACTTTACCGAAATAATCCATAGTTTGGAAAAGACTATCTTCAAAACGTTGTTGATCTCTGAACAGTTTTGTCATTTCAGCCTCTGGAGCTTTGTTTTGTCTCAATTCAACTCTGATTTTTTGAATACCCATGCTGTGTTCATCAAAAACCGCTTTATTCCAAGGAGTTGGGACAGGGGTCTCAGCTTCAATTAGTTCGCCCCATTTGATTTTGTTACGTTCAGTTTGTATGGTTACGTTTAGTTCCCATGGCTCTATTATGTCGCTGCCCAACTCATAACTCGTAGCAGATGTATAATATTCATCAGCTAAATCGGCAAAATGGTGACCAAATTCATGTGTAAATAGGTACTCTTTAAAATCGTTGGATGCTGCTGCGGTTATGTAAAGATTGTAAATGCCTCCGCCACCGTAGGTTGTATCATTCATTAATATTGCTGTAAACTCGTATGGAACAGCTGAGGCAACATTTCTTACAATTTTGTTCTCGTAGGTCAAAGCATATCTTTCACTATCGAAAGCGCCGTAGGTAACACCGAGCGCCGAGCCTTTATACAAATCTTGATGTGGGTGGTTGCAACCTGATGTTGGCGAAGGTGTGAAAACAGCACGTACATTAAATTTATCTTTAAGGTTCTGGAATACATTTGATTCCGACATTACTTTTGCAAAATATTGAGCATCACTTAGAAATTTCTCTTTTTCGTTTACTGTATATCCATCGCCAAGAACAACAATGTCAATGCACTCTTCGGGCGCTCCGCTGATGTAAATTGGGAACGTTTCGTTGCAAGCGGGTGCGTAGGCATAGTTTACCCTGTGATGTTTTAGGCTTAAAGCATATTCCCAGCATACGTCAAACTCGTTTTTGTCGTTGCGTTTGTAAATAACAATTTTCACATCGTTTTCGGGCCAAGGGAATCTGAGTGATTCATGAAATGAACCCCACTGTTCTTTTGCTTCGGGGATTGTTTCCCATTCACCGTAAATACTAGCATATCCCTGTGAATAAAGCACTTTGCCTTCGTGGTCTTGAACCTCGAAAAAGTATTTTCCGAGTCTTAGGTCATCAATATTATTCGATTGGTTTCCAGCCCAAGGTCCATCGTTAACAGCCTCGTCGAATGTGAAATGTTCGGTAGTAGCGTTACCAATGTGGTAGTAGTCAAACCGCATGGTTTGTAATGTGCCTTGTGGAGCAATGTCTGTTGGTTTCTGCGGTTGTGGCTCCGTACAACCTTGCAATATCGCAACAAAAAGTGCGACTAATA
>DAOOBP010000017.1:0-30882 GCA_035407925.1 Salinivirgaceae bacterium | reverse complement strand
TGGCTTGCCGTGCCTCTGTAGCAGCGTTGTTGGCATTGTCGGTTGCCGTTTGAGCCGCATTAATTTTTTCTTGAACAATTCCAAGAGCAGCTTTCCTGTTATTGCCCTCAGAATCAATTCCAAATGCAAAAAAACCATTCAAGTTATCTACTGTTGGTTGGTCTGAAACTTTTACTACTTCTATATTTTTTATATTTCCCATGCCGTACATATATTAACTCATATCAATTGCATTGATACCATCTTCTGTAACTACTATTTTACCGTCTTCTGTTGCTAACAGATAATATGTTTGATTTTGACCTTCATTTAAAATATTCGATATTAGCGGATCTACATCATTAGCGTCAAGCCTACGTTTATAAGTTTTTATAGCTTTTTCAAGCTCACGTTTTAATGCGGAACTAACATTCTCGTTTAAGTACATAGCGACAAGCGACATTGTAACAAGCTGATTGATCTTTATTAAATTATTTGTATCCATTTAATCTTCTAATAACGTATATGTAAATGAGTTGCCATAAATGCCCGCTGAGGCTTGGCACGTTTTTATTATTAAATCAAATTCGTTTTTATCTTGTAATACTGACAACCAGCCGAATACACACCGATTGTCTCTCTCTTTAAAAATCCTGCATGATGGCAATTGATACCGAAAAAGCCTGTTTCAATCTTGCGTTCGTCCATATCTAAAATATTGTCACGGTTATTGTCTCGGTAAACTGCTATAGGCTTACGTTGCACTAATGCTGTGTATCTGCCTTGATGTTTCCCAAGTTGCCACACTCCTCAGTATTGTCCCGCAACCACTATTGCAGTGCCACCGGAGCTTAGTGGCTTCTGCAAATAGTAGTCGGAGGGATCTGTGGTACATGGAAACACAAAATAGTTCTGTTCAAGGCTTCTATTTCTATATGATAGAATAAATTTGTCGTCAAACTTGCCTGCACGGCGGTTCTTATTGCGAACGCCCACCAAATTGACATTATAGGGTTTGTTACCGTCAAAATAGACGTAACCCTTTACTTTTAAACGCTCTTTTAGTTCATCTAACGTCATTTTTTTATAATGCTAATCGAATGTGTTACTGTGCTATATGGATTACTGTTTGTAACAGTCTCCTTGCTTTTTTTCTTTCCCCACTTAAAAAACAGAAATCTGTAAGGCTCCCAGTGTTGCACAATAGTTATACTATCACGTGTTTTTATTTCAGTATTAACTTTATCATCTATTTGCGTCTGCTTAAAACTTATCCAATCGTCTTTATAGCTCGTATATTTTATTTTTGTGGTATCTATAACTGTTTTTGTTAAAGTGTCGTAAACTAAAACGGTACTATCTTTTAGAGTAGAGTTAATATTATAATTGCTTTCAAGTGTCTTAATGCTAATACTTTGGACGTTTTTAAGTTTAATTTTCAAATCTTCTACTTGGCTCACAAGCTCTTTATTGTAGGTTTTTAGCTCCTTATTGCTGAGGATTAGCGATGATATTTGCGTAGCTTGCTGTCCGTTTGCGGTTTTGTAGTGATATAGCTTCTCGTTTAAGGCTACAAAATTTAATTTTTGCCTGTTTATCTCTTTACTTTGCTCAAGCATTGCTACAAAGCAAACGAGCGTAATAACTATTAATGTTATTAATATATTGTTTTTCATTATGTTAATTTTATCTCGTTACCTTTCCACGTTAACACATTATTTCCAAATTGATTTTTAGCTAATTGCTGTAGTTCTGCCATTGGTTTAAGTGGTTTATCGAAGTGAACGAAATCGCCACTCTCTTTACCTACGAAGTCTCCGCCCCACCTGATACCAAGCTCACGAGCAATGGCAGGAACGCCCGTAGCTTCCCATACCTCTTTGCCAGATTCCATTTTTATATGATCTTGCCAATTGCCTCGATATAAATTTATGTCTATAGCCATGCCGAAATTATGATATGAGTTACCCGGACGCACAGCAAAATCGCTTCCTTGTTCTCGAATATCAGTCTGTTTGGCGGCATCTCGATATCCGCTTGTTATATAGACTGTCCAGCCTAAATTTTGCACTCTCTTAACAAATTCCCTAAAATATGGTTGTGCTTTTGGATGTAATTGACTTAGTTCCATCTCAATAAGTTTATCAAAAACATAATTCCTTACCTTTGCTGCCAAACTTGCTATCTCTTTGCGTTTCCAAATTGAGATACCAATAAAGCCGATAGTTAGCAGACTCGCAATAAGCAATATTTTTTGATTTCGATCCATTCATATTTTATAGCTGTACCCCAAATTTTGCTAAAATTGGGTTTAAATCTCTCTCTTTTTCTTTTGTACTAAATTCAGATATAAACCAACCGTGCAAATCTTTGCCATCAGCGTACAGGTGTTTAGCAAACAGACTATCAGCCGAACCTCTGAAACCATACGGTTTAGCGCCAAAAATCGTATAAACTGTTAGATAGTCGTCTCTGGTTTTGAGCTTGTTGAGTATCGATAAAACGGTTTTATTTTGATTTATACCCCTTTTCATAGCATCATATAAACTTAAGGCTATTGTATGCGCTTCGTTATCAGTAATGCTCCGATTATTGCGGTTAATCTCTTGACTCATACGCATAATTCGTTCGTTCATATCCTGCACATCTCTGTCAACTTTGGGTACAAATATTTTTTTATAAACTTTGTAACCAACCAAGCCTACAAGAGCCAAAGCGCCAAGTAAAATTATTTTTTTAGTTGTTGGATCAATTCCACTTGCAACTGCCGAAGCGACTAATGCGGGATTACCTATGCCTTTACTCTTTGACATTTAAACGAATTTTAAAGCTGTTTTAACAACTCCAGGGTTTTGTTTAACTTTCGATAAAAGTTTTATTAAGTCTTGATTATCAACTACATTAACCGTGTTTTGTATTAAATTTCCCAATAATTTAACTGTCTCATCATTGGGGGCTGATATTTTGATTTTAACTTCATACTGTTTCATATTTCTGTGTCTCCTCTTGTACTTCTTCTGTTTCTTCTAATTTGCCTACACTTTTATTATTTGCTCCATTTGCCCAATTGTAATGCATTTCTATTAATTCGTTATCTTGCATATACATTGCGGTTAATGCTTCTATATATGCAAGATTACGCCGTGATAGCTGTTTTAGCCACTTTGTAATTTGTTCTATTACAGCAAGTTCCTGTTTTCTTTCGGAAGTCAGGTTGTCGTTAATTCCGCTAATCTCTACGTCTGGAGTTTCAACAGTTTGCGCTGATGGAGCGGGTTGTTCCTCGTCTGACAACAAGCCTAAAAGCGTTGCACTGTCAATGCCGAATAAGCCACTTACAAAGTTAGGACGGTTTTTAACCATGTTTATGGCTGTTTTTTCAAGTATTGCACTGCCAAGCTGTGTGAGAGAAATGCCAAGTAGCGAATTTTCAGGTTTATACTTCTGCAAGTCGATGTTTTCATCTTCAAGCACTTGGATTTCGCCCTCCAACTTTTCATAGTTTTTAAAAAGTTTCTCATTTTCAGATGTTAACAATTTGTTTTGTTTTAATATCTCCTCTATTTTTAGCTTTAAATCGGCGATTTCTTTATCTTTTTCGGCGATTGAAAGGCGTTGAGTTAATATACCATCACGAAAATTTAACATACTTTTCAATGTCTCACCTGCATTAACACTGCCTAAACCGTCTTGTGATACCTCGATTCCCAACACGCCCATTAACACATCAAAGCCGTTAAGCCCGCTGTTTTGTGGTGGCGCTTGTTGCTGTGTTTGTTGTGGTTCGGCTCTTTCGGTTACTTTTCGCTCTTTTGGTTGCGGTGGGCTGTATGTTACTATCGGAGCGTTTGAATTTTGACGAACCCTAATAGTTTCGGTATTAAGCAGTTTGGCACGTGAACTTGTGCCAGAATATATATTGATTTCTACAACTGCAACTTCTGTATTTTCAAATAGGCGTTGCATTTTGTCACGAAAAACATCTGCGCCTGCAATTTTCTGAACCGTTGCAATTTTCTTATGTCCCGGCTCTTGTAAGGTTTCAAACGTTAATTCAAAACCATAGCGTTGTTCTTGGCTGTCCCAATCCCTAAATGTTTCAACTAATCTTTCGTATTTGTTTAGCTCCATTGTTTTAAAATTTAATATTTGCGTCTGCGAACTTTTTTCACTTTGGTTAAGCGGATAAAGTTTAAGATTATTGAAAAATCAGTACTTTCAGTAGAATCTCTTTTTGATGTAAGTGATATTTCGGCGTAGTCGGTTAAAACCGTATAAAAACTTTTAGGTAATCTGTCTAAATAATAAACATCGCTTGATGTTGGTGAGTTGAATTCGATTGTTTTATAAAGAGGTTTGCCATCTGTTGTTTTATTAAATAGAATATCGTCTAATAAAAGTACTTGATTTTTAACAGACAGTGTAAAAACTAATTCTGTGACATCTGTTCGGTAGCTATAGAAGTCAACCAAAACACTATATCCTTGATTTTCAAGGGATTTAATTTGACTATCTAAAAATGCGCTTTTAATCATATTCACAAACTATTTTTAATTTTTTTTTCTTTATTCTATTTGTGTTGTGCGTTTTTATTGAAACAAACATATGATTATTGCGTATTTTTATATTTAAAGGAGTCTTGATAGTTTTAAATGAACTATCATTGTTTAATTCCAATCCTTTTCTATTAATCATATCGTAATGATTATTTTCAATCTCAAGAGAAATAAGCACTTCATCTATATTTATACAAAATACGGCTACACTTAACAGAGTGTTAATATCTGACGGCAAAAGCACAAACTGCCTTGATTGCTCTAAAACAATATCTTCTATAAATATTTTACTCATCTTGTTCTTTGCAAATAAAACATATAGCTATCTGATTGCTTTCGTTTAAAGCAGAACGAGTTAATTTGATTTCAAACAGTTGATTATTATTCTCAATGTCTAAGTCAAATTTTACGTCTGAAATTGGTAAAAGCCCCTTAAACTCAATTATTGTGGCATAAAAATTATTCGAAATAACCTCTTGGTTGTCGATGTTAAGTCCAAAAAGTGTACTGCCCATGCTCTTGGCTGGAGAAAATAAAAAAATCCCCTTAATTGTTTTATACTGGTTAGGTATGCGAAACGAAGTTTCTTTGTATAAATCTGTCCCTAACGATACGTTTATTACATATATTTTATTTTGCATTGTGTGGTGTTTTTAGTTTAAGAATTATTTGAATTTTGTAATCAAAATTATCATACAATACTTCATTTTTTAATGCTGAAACGGTTATAATAGATACTGATTGTGAGTTAATATTAATGGGCATAATTTTTTTAACAGGGATATTTGACCAAAGTGTGTGAAAGAAGATATTTGTTTCATAAACATTTGAATCGCAAATTATTTGTGTTTTGCTTTCTGATAATGCTTTTAGAACAGTTCCTCTTTCATTAAATACATCCTCAGTTATTTGTTTGAAATATCTAATGACGTTAAAAAAAACTGATTCGATAGTTTTATTTCTAACTATATTTATAGTTGGATCTTTATAATTACTAGGCACAATTTCTCCACCAGGTGTTACCATCAGTCCAAAAAAATCGTTAATAGTTGTATATTCTTCAAATTCGTAAGAAAAACAATCGTATTCTTCAACATTATCGAGCGTAAATACAAGATAAATAGTTTCCTGTAAATAGTAATTAATTAATATTTTACCGTTAGCAACAGGATAATTAAGTGTTAACTCATTAATATCTAATTTTCTCGTGTTTTGAGTTGCATTTACAATAATAAGGTTAATAGGTATTTTTACTACATCAATCCCCCCAACGCTTATTTCAATATCGCTCATTCCAGTTTGGTCTTCGTGCTCCTCAGATTGTAACCAATTCATCTGTTCTTTGCTTAATATTGCATATATGCTTTTTATTCGCTTGTAACCTTTAGGTAAATAAAAAGTATGTTGTGCATATTTTAAGTTATGCAACGGCACAATATACTGACATGTCTCCTCTGACCTCATTTAATTTCTTTTACTTGGTTATGGCGTTTTTTTAAAGTTTATACAGCTATCGAATTTTCGTTCTAAATCGTTGATTTTCTCTTTAATATTTGCTATTTCAACTTCGTGCAGTGCGTGGGTTTTATTAATATCCGACATTATGTTGTCAATTTTGTCTAAGCGTGATATTATTTCGGGCCACTTTTTAAATAAAAAGTTGCGTGCAATGCTTCTTATAAATCCGAATAACAGAGATATTAAAACACATAGTACTGATATTGCAGAGCTTAATATCCAAATTTTTATATCCATTCTTTTTTGGAAAAAAATAATAAAGCAGGGAGCGATTTTGCGCCCCTTGCTTTATTGGATTGTTTTATTTTTTGTCAATCATCGAGCCATGTAATACGACTTTAACGGATGGCACAGCAGCTGTTAGCCACAATTCTGGTTTTATCTCAGTCATTGGAGCTAAAATTTTGGGATTGTCGAGGCGATAATAGCCCGATAATCTGTCTGTCATGTGCGCATTGTTAAAGATTTCACTCGATGTGCGTGGAACTATAACATTACCACCAATAGCAAGCTGAAACTCGCCGTTTGTGATTTTTTCGCTTGGAGCTAAGAACTCTGCGCCCAAAGCATCATTTTCGGCGGTGTTACCTTCAAGTACTTGAATGGCTGTTAACATAAACCATTTGTTTGGCTCAAGTTTACGGTGGTTAAGGTTCGTTTTACCTGCTACAGCTGTTTGATCGTTGGTCATCAACTCGAATTGCAAGGAGGCGCCTGGAACTTTAACGCTGTAAAGTTGGCGGTCAACAAGTTGTAGGGTTTTGTTTGCCAATCCATCTCGTATTTCTTGAGGCAGTTGATCCAGACGTGCAGCAAATTCGGCTTTACTGGTTGCACTTTTGGTGTGTACCGCTTGGCTTGCAGCTACACGATTTGTGTTGTTAATTCTGCGTGTAAAGCGGCTAACAGCTTTACGTCTTGCGGTGCTTCCTGGTCTTAGTCGTGAAACTCGACCTAAAAGCTCCTCAATTTTTTCATCGGTTGTTGGTTCGTCAATGTTGCCTAACAATCCGTCTATCGCTAATACTTCTTGTTCTTGTTCTTCCATTTCTTTAATTATTATAGTTGTTTTAAAATTAGTTTAGTTTGTTTTGTTTTACTCAATTCCGCTTATGTCATCTATAACAACGACTTTTGCATCTTCGTAATCGTCTCCCTCAATGCCTTCAATCTCTCCTTCCTTGTTTTCTGCGCCTTTTACGCCAAAATCATCGAGGTTTGGTAGTTCAACTTCTGATGCCCCCATTCCTGGCAACGGCACTAAATCGGTGTTGCCAATTCCTGGTAATATTACCTGTTCTGTTTCTTCGTCGCCTGATAAAGAGATAACAGGTTTACGTGCTAACTCGTTCACAAGAATTGCTCCGCCAGATATAGCTACACCTATACAGATGTCTTTTGCAATCTCTTGTTTAACAAATTGTTGCGCCACAATACCGCTTGCAGCAAGCAGTACGGGTGTAACAATTTTTTTCGTTTCGTTACCATCAAGCCCAAAAATACCGCTTACGGTTGGGCTGACGTTTCTATTGAGAATCCTACTCAGTTGGCTTCCCAAAAACATTCCTCCGATAATGGCAAGCGGACGTTTCGCATCCTTGCCAAGTTGTGTTACGGAGGCTTTAATTGATCTTTTATTGCTCATGCTTTTACTTATTAATTACTTGATTATTACTTAATTATCGTGTTCGCACACGTCTTGCATTGCTCTCACGCCCTGATGTGAGCTTAGGCTTGCGAGCCGTTGTGGTTGTTCTTTTTCTTTTGGTGGTTCGTTGTTTACGTACACCTTCGAGTCCGTCTATGCCGTTAATACCTGAGACGCCTCGTCTTGTAGTTGCTTCTTTCTTTTTTCGAGTGAAAAAATATACGCCAACACCGAGCGCAATTGCGCCAATTGCCAATGGAGCATATCTTTTTACCTTACTCATGAAAGTTGGATTTGTATCATTCATAGGTTTATTTGTTATGTTTGTTTCTTCTGTTTCTGTAGGTGTATTTTTGAATGTAGTTTTCAAATCATCAACACCTTTTTTTATAGTTTCAACATTTTGTTTAATTGCTACGGCTTTGGTAACGCCTTTTGAGAATATTTTAGCTACTTTTGCCAAAAAGGGCGCTGCTGCTGCTGTTGATGCGCCTGCTGCTGCAGCAGTTACAGGTTCAACTCCCAAGCCGCTAACGCCGTCTTCTTTTTCTATTTTTTTTATCTCTGATTCGTTTGCATTTAATTCAGCGCTAAAATCGGCTTCTGTTTGTGGTATTTTTTTTGTCCACTTGCGTTTATATCCGCTTCTGATAGCTTTTTGTAGGTTCTTTTCTTTACCACCAAGTTTGTCAACAAACAATTTTTTGATTTTGTCGTATGCCTCTTTTGATTTCGCTGTGACATCAGGCGGAAAGCCAGAAGTTATAGCTGGATATGATTTTGTAGCAAATTGTCCCATATTAAGTCTAAACGCTGTTAAAAATCCCGCTCGAGCCGCCACGGATAGAGGATTAAAGCGTTTTATAGCATGACCCACCTTTTTAAATCCCTTTTTTACCTTAGACCAAAAACCCTCTAATACTTCACCATCTTCAAAATCGTAGGATATTGTACCTAAACCCATCAATGTTTGTTCTTTTTTCTCCAAAATATCCAATGCTTTTTCGCGATGTGGAGTATGCCAGTATTTTATAGCATAATCTAACATCTGCAAGGCTGTCGAGGGGTTTTGATTTGTAACAAGATGTGGTTTTGCTGCCACCACGTTACGTGTTTTTGTAAGATGCTGAAACATAGCATCGTCAGCACTGCCTAAACCGTTCAAGTAGTTGTCAAAATCTGTCCCATTTAAAACATCTTGGTATTGTTGATCTATGCTATTGTCTGTCTCTATGCCATTTAAAAATTGTATTGGCATGCCGTTTAAGTTCATATCTTTATGCTTTATAATCTTTTTTGTTACTGTAATTTTTTTCTTCGTTGTAGTTGTCCAACACTGGATCGACAGTATAATATTTACCGTTCTTTGTTGGAACTATTATATAGACGTGTTGGAATCGGTTGGGATCGCTGTATGCCGTGACTCTGAAACGATAATCAATACCTAAGTTATCTAAAATTGTGGCTATCAGAATACTGTAACAATCACAATCGCCCTTCTGGTCGTGCAGTGTACGCAAAGGGCGACGTAACTGCTCTGTATATTTATGGTCAGGTATATATTGAATGTACTTGTAAACGAAATCGAAAATATTTTTCAATGTTTGATTTAATGTGTTGGCTTTTAGCGCTTTGGCTAAATTTCTCGTATCGCCTTTGTATTTTTTAACGATTTTTGACATCTCGTGTAGAGTGCGGTCAACATCACCATCGTTGACAATTATAGGATTGGTATTTTCAAGCGAGCCAATGCTATCGATAAGATGTAAATAATCTTTTTTGGGACTGATAACTCGCTTTGCTTTAGCTACTAATCCCAAACCGTTAAGTGCGATTTTTTGTAAATCTAAGGTTAGAGCCATAGTTGTAAGGTTGGCTTCTAAAGTTGCTTTGATAGATAGCTTACTTGCTATTTCAATGGATTGGTCGCCATAGCTTTTCCATGCTGAAAATTCGCCAACTTTAGCATTTTCTAAGTCAGTGAGCGAGGGCTCAAATGTTACAGAATTTAATTCTGATATTGCACCTGCTGGCACATATCCTTTTATGGTGTTAGGCAGCTTTACGATTGGCGTATTTTTGTAATTGAGTGTAATGTTTTTGATTTCAATTGATTGCCCCTCTGAACCTTTGTTTTGTACTGTAAAAGTTACAGTGAAACGCAAACGGCGAAATTTGCTAATTCCTACAATTTCTGGCGCTTTTGAATAATTGATATTTACCTCGATTTGTGGGGCTTCTGCTTTTGAATTTTGGAAATTAACCGCTGTAATTGAAGCGGTGTTTGATTCGGATTGATAGTTTTCAGGCGTATTGAGGGCTTTGGGTTTTCTTGTCATTGCGTACAATGCCAAGCCACCCAAAACCACTCCTGCGCCAATAACCGTTAACTGTTTTTTATCAACCAAAATTCAAAAACTTATGAGAAATTCAATTTTGGCGTAAAAGTAAAATGTGTTAAAATAGTGGGTGTAGGTTTGCGTAGGTTTGCGTAGGTTTATGTAGGTTTTCTCTTTGCAATTAGCAATTAACAATGTGCAATGAACAATTGAGGTAAAAAGGGGAAAGTTAAAAGTATAAAGGCGGGAGAGGTAGTTTATTAATACCTATGAAATATTGTCTTTTTTATTTGGAAAGCGTTTATATATTTTGTCTCTCGATAAAACTCTTGTAAATTCAACAGTGTCTTTAACTATGTAAATACCAATTCTATAACGTCCTATCCTAATACGATAGGCGTTTTTTGTTCCCTGAATTTTTTTAATATTAGTAATATCTTGATGTTTGCTTGCTTTTTCAACGTTTTCGATAGCGCTTGCAATATCATCTAAAACATTTTGGTTGGTAATGTCTTCGATATCTTTTTCAAATTTTTCACGAAATTTTACTTTCATTTCTTTTTTAGCTTTTTCATTATTTTTTCTTTTGGTACAAACTTGGTTTTTTTGCCTTCTTCCATAGCTCCAAGTAGTCCCATGTCAATAATATCGTCGTCTGACAAGGTTTTGAACGATACGCCTATTCGGTTTGCTAAATCTATAAATAGCTTTAGGTCTGTTTTATTTGTCGATGTTATTATTATTCCGTTCATGATGTTTTTGTTTTTTTTAGTTTACACAAAAATACGAAATTTTAATATAAAATCAATTGTTAATTGCTTCCGGTTCTCCGAAGTGTTTTTTTATCTCTTCAAACATTGGCACGGTAAGCACTTTCATAGTTTTTTTATAGCCTAACTTCACAAGCTCGTCATATAGCGGTTTACAGTTATGAACTTCACGAAAAAAACGAAATACGTTTTTTTTGGTCGTGTTTGGCTTATACTGCTTGGCTATGTTGTATTTGCTTAACATGGGGTAATCAATTAACAATTAACAATGTGCAATTAGCAATTAGTGTCGGGGGGTAGATTCTGTGGAACTGTCTTTTACAACACTGTCTATTACGGTTTTAAAAAAGGGATTGGTTTTGTAAATTGCTTCAATTGAGGCTTTTAGAGAGTAAAGCGAACCGTTTATAACAGAATAATACTGGTCATAAAGGGACGATATGAGTATAAACGCCTCTTTGCTTTTTAATTCCTCTATATCAGAAGCTTGTATTAAAAGATCTGATAACTGCTCTGTGGTTGTTTTCTTAGATAACAGGTATTCTTTGTAAGAATCAACACAAACGGTTGCAAATTCAGACAATAAAAGATCAAGACCGTAACTACCTTTTTCTTTTTTTTCCCAAATTTGTTGTTCTGGTTCAACTTTTAAGAATTTTAAAAATTCTGCTGCTTCGCTATCACACACAAAATTTTTGTCTTTCCACTGTATAAATACAGGATATTTGTTTTCGTTTTTATTGATGTAACCTATTTTGTCTTTTATGTCCATTGCTCTAATCGGTTAAAAGTTTTTAAAGTTGTTTTTCTATATAAGAGTTTACACACATGGTTGCGAACTCTGCCAATAAATGCGCTACCTCGTAGCTGTTTTTTTCTGTTACAGAGTCATAAACAAACGGGTGGTTGTAAATATTTTTGCTTTGCAAAAACTCTTCGGCTTCGCTAATGTCGATAAATATTTCTTTGTTTTCGTGTTTTTTCATTTGTATTCGTTATTGGCAATCACACCAAGTTGTTGATGCTATTATTTCAAAATTTGAGTGACAAAGGGTTTTACCCGCTAATTCCCAAAGTGACGTTACGTCTGTTTCGTCATATGGTTCAGGATTATATACCTTTACCTCTTTAGCTTCCTGCTCGGTAAGCTCTTCAAGCTCGGTTATCTCTTGTATCCAAATTTCGCATTCTCTATCATAAGACTTTAATAAATGCAATAAATCTTTTGCTATACACCAATCTGTTTCTCCGCATTCGTGGGTTATTTTGTAAATCATAATTCGTAATTGTTAATAGTTTATTTCATCAGGTAGGTTAAATCGCTGTTTGTCAATGGTTTTCACCCAAACCAATGCACCGTTAATTTTAATTTTGCTTAGTAGCGTTCCGCCTGTTGCTGTTTTGTTTCCGCCGTTTTGGTACTGTATTTCGCATGCTTGGTTGTAACTGTATATGTCAAATTTAGTGTCGAAATTAAGGACTTTTGCGGGTGTGAAATTCAGATATTCGCACGTATCGATAGTATGATTAATACCGTCAATTACTTGTTGTATAGGCATTTGTAGGGCTGTGGCACGGTCGATTATCGTAAAAACAACTTCTTGGTCTAACTTAGGGAACGCAGCAACTAAGCGTTTTAAAGCTTCTGCTATCTCATCCCTCTTGGCTGGCGGTTGGTTCTGATAAATCGAGATTTGTCCGTGTCCGTTCTGTCCAAGCTCGACAAGCGTTCGGTTAATTCGTGCGACTTGCGATGTAGTCGTCGATTGCTGCAAATTTCGTGGCAAGTTTGCTTTTTGTAGAATTGAGCCTACTGTTTCCATTTTTTAAATAACTATTTATTTCATTAAACTTTGATTGTAAAAGCGTTAAGCTCATGTTTTGATATAACCAGTTGTTTTCGGTTATGCTCAGAACTTGGGTAAAATACCAGTCGTAGAGCTCTAACATCTCAGCGGTTGTGTTGTCGGGGTGGATTTTTCGGAAAATTTCTTGAATTTTCGATATTGCCACGTAGTCTTTTTCCGCTAACTGATACTCTATCTGTCTGGTTTGGTGGTACTTTCGTTCCCAAATTTGCGCTATTTGCTGAAAATATTCGCTTTCGGAAGCCTTGGGCTTTTTGCGCCGTGCGGTCTGCTTTGGCTTGGGCTCGGGGGGCTTTTCGCGCAACTTTTGGGGGGCTTTTCGCGCAACTTTTGGGGGATCTTCCTTTTGTTCCGAAAAATTTAAGGGTTGTTCGGAATTTTCGTCAGTAACCGAATTTTCAGATTCTAAAAAATTTGAAGATTCAAAGAATTTTTTTTCTTGACCCGATTCCCCCTTCGTGAAGGGGGTAAGGGGGTTATATATATTCTCTTTTAAATCTTTTATATCTTTTATATCTTTTAAACTGTAAGAGTTAGTGTCAACGTTAGTGTAAGAGTTAGTGTCAACGTTAGTGTAAGAGTTAGTGTCAATTAAAACAACACTAAAAATTATATAAAAGGCTGACAAATGACGCTTACCCTCAATAAAATCAATTAATCCAGCTTGTTTCAATCTATTCCTACATTTAGTTAAAGTACTACGATTAATACCAACTTCGTAAGTGATTGTATTTGTGGCAACTTCTAACTTAATATCTAATGGGCAATCCCTTTTAAACTTACCTTCCAAATTGGCTTTTTGCAATAAATAGAAGTAGAAGGTCGTATCAAAAGAATTCAACCTACTTTTGATATTTTGAGTATTATAAGTTTTCCAAAAATTATTGATATAATGAAGATAACTCGCCATATTTATATAAGAAAAACCCTTTTTACATCGTCAATATGATACTTTGCAATGCCACTTTTGGCATGGTTTTTTAAACCGTGTTCTATTGTTTTGCGGTGAACTGTGGCTATGCTTAATCCGGTAATGTTCATTATCTCCTTACGTGTCATATACTCTTTTTTTGGTGGTTCTTTTTTTGGTAATCGTTGTTGTATATCCTTTATGGCTTCGGATATTTGGGACATTTGAGAAATAAATTTATTAAAGTCCTCTGTTTCAATGATAATTGCGGTTTTACTCATTGTGTTATGTTTTTTATTCTGTTTTCAGTTAAATTTTTTATAGCAAACGTAAATAGTGTTGAACGTTCGTCATCTGTTAGTTCTGTGAAATAGTTATTTATAAAACTTCTTATTTCTTCAATTGCAATTACAGCAGACTGTTTATCTATATATTCCTTAAATATTGTAGTTAAATTGTCTGTTTTATTGTTTGGTTCTCTGAAATAGGGCTCTATTTGTGCAAGCTCCTGAATTGTTAAGGTTTCGGGTAACAGTCGCAGTTTGGTGTCGTCAACGTCTGTGAATTTGCAAACACAACGCAATTGCGCTGAGTTGGAGCGATATATCGCTTTTATTAATTGGTTGTAGGTTAAGGGCTTCATAATCAATTAGCAATTAGTTTTTAAAGTATCAAACTGCATTTTATTCGTGAGTTAAAGTCTATTTGTGCATATTCTTTTGCCTCTTTTATTGTTTCAAAAATTGACAAAGGCTCGTAGTTGAATGGTTTGGTGGATAGTTCAAGATTGTACATACCTTTAGCGCCTGTTTTATCAAAACGGATGCGATAAAAGCCAAATGCTGTTTGTGCCACGTACATTCTTTGAGGTGTTTTATTCCACAGTAAAGGTTTTACCTTTATTCTTTTGTTAGTAAATAGCTTTTTAATAAGTTCCATGTTTTATAATTTTTGTTGTTAATTGCTGTTTAGTGTCGATTTGAACAATATTATAAATAGGGTGTAGCCCTTTTCTTATAGCGAACTTTTGTGCTTTTTTAAGTGTTTTAAAGGTTCTGATTTTTCCCATTATATTTTTATAATATCGTTTTTGCTTTGTGATAGGGTCTTCCCATGCAAGACAGAAGTAATTTTCATATTCCAATGGTTTTGAAAAATACATCTCTGTCATGGTTCAAATATTTATTTATTTGTTGTTTCAATTTTTATCCACCCTTTGCGCTGTGCGTGCAAGAGTAGGAGGGACGAGGCAATGAAGTACGCAACGCATATCAAGACGGCATACATTGGCGAGCGTTCGGCATCTATCGTTAGAGCCAATACGCTTATAATCCAGTTAATTAGAATTAGTGTTTGTCTCATTATCTTTATTTTTAAGGGTTATATATGTGAGAAGCTCTGCGTAACAATCTTTGCACAGATGGAATTTTCCGACCTTCTCCCATATCACAAATTTCTTTTTTAGCTTGATAGGTATTATTTCAACCTTGCAGTTGTCGTTATCGACCCACATCGCACCGCAACTATCACATATTTTTGCTTTCATAGCTTTATTCAATTATCAATTATCAATGTGCTTTATCTCTTGCACGTGTTTTTCTTTTATCATATTTTTTACATGCTTTGCGCCACTCTTTATATACATAACCCCGTTGTTTACAATATTCTAAGCTGGCACACGACTTACATTTTTTGCGTTCCCATTTTTCTCGTGGTCTTAATAATAAGACAAGTAACTTTCTTACTTTTCTCCCTCGTTTTTTACGTTTTTTTGCCATAGGTTTATTCAATTATCAATTATCAATTATCAATGCGGTGCACTGAGCGGAGTCGATGTGTGCAATTAGCAATTATTGTCGGTTGGTTTCTTCAAGTGTTCTTCTAACACACTGTTTTCTTTCGCTATATCGTTTATAACATCTTTAGTTTCGGGAAATGATTGATATACAAACTCAATTGAGTCTTGTACAGTAAAAAGGTTACCTTTTATGAAAGAATAAAGCTTTCCGTTATAGATGATTAGTTGAAATACAGCTTCATCTTCTTGTAAATGTTCAATCTCTTGAGCCTTATTTTTAAGCTCTATTAGTTGTTGTGTTGTTTTTTCTTCTGTTTTTTCCATAGTTTGAAATTTTTAACGGTTATTATTCAATTAGCAATTAGCAATTATCAATTAGCAATGTGCAATTAGCAATTAGTGTCGGCTTCTAAGTGGGTTGCCAATTCTTTAAGTGCTGAGATTGCTGAACTTCTAACTTGAAGGCTTGGATTTTTAGAAATTATTTCAAAATCTATATCAACCTTATCTTTTATTTTGTCATATGACAAATGCATTAAAATCATCATGTTTATATTCTTTTCTACACTTGTCGTTTTTATCGTAGTATCTGTATGTTTTTTACTTAGCCGTATTTTTTTGACTATTATAGTAAATTGGTAAATGAAAAGAGTAAATACGGCAAGACATAACAGAGCTGTTATAACAATTGCGGGTGTAAATTCTGTTCCCATAGGTTTATTCAATTAGCAATTAGCAATGTGCAATTATCAATTATCAATGTGCAATTAGCAATTGAGATCTGTTTTTTCTACTTCTTTTGCTAAATCAGAGATTTCAACAGCTTTAGCGTAAGCCTCATTAATTGTTTTTAAAACAATTGTAACATTTTCTAAATATGATTTCAGCCTGGTTGCCATTTCGCGCTCCTTCTCTGAAATATTTTCCTCTTTTAGTTTTTCGTCGGCTTCATTTATAAAAAAGCCACCCATAATTTCAAGAACTATTAGCGCGTCAGCTGCGTTGTTTCTTTTTGTTGTCATAGTTCGAAAATTTTTTAACGGTTATTATTCAATTATCAATTATCAATTAGCAATGTGCAATTAGCAATTAGTGTTTTTAACTCGTAATTGTTAATTGTTCATTGTTCATTGCACATTGTTCATTGTCTTCAAGGTATTTTTTTCTAAAAATTTGTCTTACGTGTTCAGCTTTTACGCCTCGCGTATTATAGCGCACGGCGCTACTAACGGTTAGTCGGCTGTATCCGGTTTCGTCCATTATTTCTTTTACCCAGCCGTACGGAATTATTACAATTTGTTTTTTTTCGGTTTTCTTTTCTGTAGTTTCTTCCATAATTAATTGTATTTTTGTTGGTTATTGTCGAAATAGTTAATTGTCTTGTTGATTAATTAACAATTGCAAATATGGAGATAATTTTCTCAATAAAAAAATAAAATGAGAAAATTTTATCAAAAAAAATACTCCCATGATAGAACGAATAAGAAAAATAATTGAGAATGAGCAAATTAGCGTCAGAGCATTTGAGCAAAAAATTAAAGCAAGTAACGGTTTAATTCGAAAAGCAATTGCAAATAATACAGATATTCAAAGTAAATGGGTTACAAATATTGTAGAAAATTATCCGCAATATAGTGCTGACTGGCTATTAACCGGCTCCGGTTCAATGTTAAAAGATACCGAAAGCGTTCCGCGCGCCGTAAAATCGGATAGTAACAAAGAGGGGATACCGTTAATCCCTATTAGTGCAATGGCGGGCTTTTTTACGGGCGAGGTTAACATTATGGAATATGAGTGCGAGCGGTATATTATACCTGTGTTTCGCGATGCCGAGTTTCTGATACAAGTTAAGGGAATGAGTATGTATCCGAAATATACGGCAGGGGATATTGTAGCATGTAAAAGACTATCGTTGCAAGATATTTTCTTTCAATGGAATATGGTTTACGTATTAGACACAGCACAAGGCGCACTTATAAAACGTGTGCGAAAGGGGAAAGACACAGAACACATACTGCTTGTTAGCGAAAACGAGGCGTTTGAACCTATTGAACTATGCCTTGAACAGATAAACGCCGTTGCGCTTGTGGTGGGGGTTATACGGTTGGAGTAGAAAGGGGGGCTCTCTGTTGTTGATAAAGTGTTGAAAAATAAATGCTTAAAAAAGTGAAAATAAAGTAGTTAATGTTTGGTAGAATGATAAAAAAGTGGTAAATTTATGGAAATATTACAATCAACAGGGGTTATTATAACAATAATTGCTGCATCTGTTACAATATTAACAGCGTTTATTGGAATTGCAGTTTGGTTAATAAGAACAAGGTATAAACATGGGGCAGAAATAAAAGTAATGTCAGAGCGGTTTAATGACCTAAAAGAGAAGCAAATAGAACAAGGAGTGGATATTAAATATATACTGGGAAGACTTCCGGTGTTTGAAGAAGCAGCAGATACAATAAACTATTTAGTAGAAAACGAAAACGAAGATGAAGAAGAAATAAATTTATTATTATGAGTATAAAAGAAAAATATAAGCGATTGCGTGAGCTTCATAAAATAATGAGAGCCCATAAAGGAACTTTTGCAGAAATAGATGAGTATCTACTTTTACTCTATGAACTTAGGGCTATACCTCAAGAATTTTATGACGATTATAAAACTATAAGGGTAACGGGTAGTAAGTCTGCAATTTATAATAAATTAAGTTACGCAATGGGTTATGGAACTGATATATTATTTAGACATACGTTTGGAATGCCTATAGAATCAACGGATAGTATTCCTACTGAACAGCAAATAAACCCCGTTAGAAAAAAAATTACATTTAAACCACTTGAACGAAAAAAATGGTTTTCAGATATTTCCCAAAAAAAACTTAGGAGAAAACTTTTTGGAGAAATGCCACATAAATAATAGCATATTTGGGGCGTTTTTTGGGAGTTGATTTTAGGTGTGAAAAATATTATATTTGCAACGTGTTTCCAACATACAAACTTTTTTAACATCAAGAGGTGCAGCTCTATCTGCATATACTAACATACAGACTTTTTTAATATACAGAGGTGCAGCTCTATCTGCATATCATAAAGGAAACATACAGCGAGCCATAGTATAAATATATGTACTATGGCTCTTTTTTATAGAAATATCATTAAAAAAGTAGGGTTTTTATGGGAAAAAGTCAAAAAATCCTTAAAAAACCGCACTTTTCCACACTTTTCCGCATTATGCACGCACTTTTCCACGTTGTGAGCACACTTTTTTGTATTCAGAGGCTAATAATCTTTAATCGGTGGCTAATATTGTTTATTTGGTGGCTATAATTTTGTAAAATATAGCTGTTTTTTTGGAGTGGGTTTTGTTGGTTGTAGAATTGTAAAATAGTATATTTGCAATATGGAAAACAAGGGACAAATAGAAATAAGAATAACGGGCAGGAAAGATAATCAGGAACTTACGCCCGAAAACTACGATATTCGAGAAATAATCGCAATGCTCGAAAATGTCGAAAGCTTGTTATATTCAAGCGACAGCAAAGAGCGACCGACTATAAGCTACAAAATTGAGGGCGGTTCTGTAAGACACGTATTAACAACATCAATGCAAGAGGTTATAGGGTTTAATGCTATAATAGGGCAAATAAATGAAAATCAAAGCATTGATTTTTTAGAGGATAAGACGGCAAAGGCGTTTGAGAATATACAGAAAATGGCTACGAGATACGATTATACTTTTTATATATTAACATCGCTTGACCGAACAAACGAGGTAAAATTAGATAAAACAACTAATTTTCATCAATCGGAGCCTGTTTGGGTTGATGGAGAGTTCTATTTTTACGGTACAGTTACGAATGCAGGAGGCAAAGACAAAGCAAATATACATCTTGCAACCGAAGAACACGGTATAATCATCATAGAAACGCCACAAGAGTTTTTAAAAGAGTACGAAGGCAATATACTTTATAAGACTTTTGGCGTTCGTGTCAAGGCAAAGCAACATTATAAAACATTTGAAATAGACAAATCCTCACTTAAATTTATTGAATTAGTCGATTACGACCCTACTTGGGACGAGGAGTATTTAGATAATTTAATAGAAAAAGCTACTAAAAACTGGGTGGGAATTGAGGATAAAGATGCTTGGCTAAGAGAAATAAGAGGAGATTATGAAGTATAAAATATCAGTATTTTGTGATACAAGTTTTTTTGTTCGCTTGTTAGACAAAAACGACGCTCTTTGTACTAATGCAAAAGGGTATTTTCGTTATTTTACCGAAAATAAATTTAATTTGATGATTAGCACAATTGCAATTGCGGAGTATTGTATTCGTGGTAATTATGATGATTTACCAGTAAAAAAACTACTAACTGTTACTTACGACCTTGACCATGCACTTCGTACAAGCGAATTTGCAAGAATTGCATTTCAAGCACGACAAAATAATAAATTACAAGTAAACGATAGAAATATTATACCTAACGACACAAAATTGTTTGCACAAGCTGATTGCGCAAAGGCTGATTATTATATAACTTCTGACAGTAAAAGCGTTAAGGTTTACAATGCAATTAAGGAAAAAACGGATATAAAGTTTCAGTTTATAGACTTAAATACACCTTATAATCAAACTTTTGGAGTGCTCGACTTATAAATCTTAAAGCTCCCAATTTAATCCCCTCAATTGCTTATTTATCCGTTCGTGCGATAAGTGTATGTAAATCATTGATGTATCAATATCTGCGTGTCCCATTAACTGCATAATCAAATATGGGTTCTTGGTTATCTCTGCTAAACGTGTTCCGAATGTGTGTCGTGCTACGTGAAAGGTTAAGCGAACATCTATTTTTGCCATTAAAGCTATGGTTTTCAGCACTCTGTTAACGTGCTGATTTGTGAATTTTGGGAATATTCGTGCGGTGTCGTTTTTGTAGTAGTGTTCTAATATTTTGGCTGGCTTGCCGTCAAATAGTAGTTCAAGAGGGAGTAAAACGTTTTTATTAACTTTTATCATCTCTTTTTTTACGCTTTTACCGTCTTGTGTCTCTATAATATGTTTCTTCTCTAACGTTTCTACATCGGAATATCGCAAACCTGTGTAACAACTGAACAAAAACATGTTCCAAACATCGTAAATCTCTATATAACTGCTTGGAATTTGTAAATCTTCTATGCTTTTAAGCTCAGCAATAGTTAAGGCGGTGCGATCTCCTTTCGTTTTTTTTGTTTTAAAGTTTAAATATGGGTTTTTGTTGGCTTCAAATAAGCCTTTCAACTCTGCCAATCGTAGAAAGCGTTTAATATGCTGATGGTGCTTGTGCCTTGTATTTGGTGCTAATTTTTTTTCATTAGTCATAAACCTGTCAAAATCTGTAACTAAAGTATAATCAATTTCTGTAAATAGTATCTCTTTGCGAAATTCGGTCAATATATTAAATGTGTAAATATGCTCTTTGCGTGTTCCACGTCTCAAAGCGGGATCAATCTCTTGTTTGTAAAAGTCGGTAAAACTCGCCGTATTTACTTTATTGCCTTGCAAAAATTCATTTAAGTCGTTTGCGGTTATTGTACGTCCGCTGTTAAAGTTTGTATAAATATAGTCCTCAAGCTCCTGGACTTTATCTCGTAATATTTTGTTAAGGTGCGGTGCGTTTGAGTGTTTTACGATTGTGTTTTTTTCAGAGTTCCATTGTGCAGGTTCAACACTTATTCCGGTTGATATGAATTTTCTTATAAACGGTTCTCCTTGATAAAAAACTATTTCTATAGTAGCCTCGTTTTGCGCATTTAATTTTTTGCGCCTATTGTACATAATTGATAATGTTGCGGTTGTCATTTTGTTACACTGTTTTTCGTATTTGTATCACAAATGTATCAAAAATGTATCAAAATATCGAAAAAAAAAGCAAAAAAATAAGACTTTTTGAGAAGTGTAAAAATAAAAAAAAGTCTCCAAATGCTTAATAGTGGAGACTTTTGAATAAGTTTGAAAATTTTTGAAATTATTTCCCAGTCGGGGTAGGGCGACTCGAACGCCCGACCTCTACGTCCCGAACGTAGCACGCTACCAACTGCGCTATACCCCGAATTTTATTGAGAAAACCTAAATTCATGGCAGCGCAAAATTATAAATTTTTTTCACTACATGATGTGTTTTGATAAAATTTCACAATATCGTTAGCAATGCAACGCTTTTATTTTTTTTCAGCTTCGCTGAATTTTTATTTCAAACCATTAAGTTTTTCACGATTTGCAATCGAACATCAAAAAAAATAACTTTGTAGCCTCAACCGACAGCTTATAAAGTTTGAAAAAGAAAAAATGCTAAGTGTTCATAATCAAACTATTGCAATTTGGTTATATAATAGATAAAAAAAGTAGTTTGCAATAATTCATTTTCAACATATAATTTGCACCTTAAACTACAATATACAACTAAAATTCTTTAAGTTTGTAGAGTTTTATTTAAAAACCTTAAAAAGCATTAATTTTTAAACACATATCATTATGAGAAAACCAATCTATATTCTTATGGCAACACTGCTATTTGGTGCAGTTTCGTGCGCTGACAAGAGCAAAACCGAAACAGAAAACCCATTTTTCAGCGAATACAAAACCCCTTTTGGTATTCCTCCGTTCGAGCAAATTAAGGTAGAACATTACATCCCCGCTTTTGAAAAAGGAATGGAGGAGCAAGCAAAAGAGATTGAAGCTATTGTCAATCAGACAGATGAGCCTACATTCGACAATACAATTGTAAAATATAATTTCTCAGGAGAACTGTTAAGCAGAGTAAGTTCGGTATTTTCCAACTTGAGCGGAGCAATAAATAATGAAAATTATCAGGCAATTGCTCGCGAAATAAAACCCAGGCTTACTGCACATAGAGATAATATCTTACTAAATTCTAAACTGTTTAGTCGTATTAAGTTTTTGTATGATAACCGTTTGCAAAACAACTATAATGATGAACAATTACGCGTTATCGAAAAGTATTATAACGATTTCGTCAGAAACGGAGCCAACTTAAACGCCGAAGAGCAAGAACAGTTGCGTGAACTAAACAAACAAATGTCAACTTTAAGACTGCAATTCAATGAACGTATATTGGCTGAAACGAACGACAATTTTCGTTTGATAATTGATAATGAGGCTGAGTTAGCAGGTCTTCCACAATTTGTTATTGACGGCGCAGCCACGACAGCCGAAGAGCTTGGAATGAAAGGTAAATGGGTCTTTACACTACAAAAACCATCGTGGATACCTTTTTTACAATACTCAGAAAAGCGCGACCTGCGAGAAAAACTGTATCGAGGCTGGTTTATGCGTGGAGATAATGATAATGAGTTTGATACAAAAGAGATTATTACACAAATAGCTCAAGTTCAAACCAAAAGAGCAAAACTGCTTGGATTTAATAATTATGCAGAGTTTGTTATAAGCAACAATATGGCTGAAAATCAAAAGAATGTAGATGATTTCCTTAAAAAAATATGGACTCCAGCCTTGAAGAAAGCAAAGCAAGAGTTAGCCGAGCTTCAGGCTATTGCCGATAAAGAAAAGGCGGGCTATAAGTTAGAATCGTGGGATTGGTGGTTTTATGCCGAGAAACTTCGCAAAGAGAAATATGGATTAGATGAAGCCGAACTTAAGCCTTACTTGTCGCTTACCAACGTTCGTGATGGAATGTTTTGGGTAGCAGAAAAGCTATATGGAATAAAATTCACACTGATTGAGAATGCTCCTAAATATCACTCGGACAACGAAGCATACGAAGTTACAGAAGTCGATGGCTCACATCTCGGAGTTTTGTATCTCGATTATCATCCACGCAGTGGAAAAGATGGTGGCGCATGGTGTACTTCGTTTAGAGATGTTTACTATGATATTGATGGTAAACGTGTTCCTGCAATTGCATCTTTAGTTTGCAATTTTACCAAACCAACTGCTGAAATGCCGTCGTTACTTACTTGGGACGAGACAGAGACACTCTTCCACGAATTTGGACACGCACTGCACGTGTTGTTCAGCGATGGTCACTATAAACGAACGTCAGGCGATGTTCCGCTTGATTACGTTGAGCTTCCATCTCAAATTATGGAAAACTGGGCAGGCGAGCCAGAAGTGATAAAACATTACGCTAAACATTATCAAACAGGCGAAGCAATGCCCGATGAGTTAATAGAAAAACTTACTAACAGCGCTCATTTCAACCAAGGTTTTGCCACAGTTGAGTATGTCGCAGCAGCCATACTTGACCAAAGATGGTATTCACAAACAGTTGATAATCCAGTAACTGACGCACGTTTATTTGAGAAAACCGAAATGGATAAAATAGGTTTGATAAAAGAGATTTTACCGCGCTATCGCTCAACATACTATTCGCACATATTTGATGGAGGATATTCAGCAGGATATTATGTTTATTTATGGGCAGAAGTGCTTGACAGTGATGCCTTTGCTGCTTTTAAAGAGTCGGGTGATATTTATAACCAAGATTTGGCTGCAAAATTTAGAAAACACTGCTTGTCTGAAGTAGGAACATATCCAGCAATGGAACAATATAAAAAATTCAGAGGACAAGAGCCATCGGAAAAGCCATTGTTACAAAAACGGGGATTAAATTGAGTTAAAAGCAATTAGCAATTAGCTGTTAAATATCATAATATCGTTTACACTCTAAGAGACGTTTAGTGTGTCACAACATCGTTGACAAATAAAGTAAATTCCTTAAGGAATTTTGCCCTCAATCTCAGCGCCTTGCATTTGGACAATTCTGAGCCACCTTGTCACTTTTCAGCTAAATGATACTTTTGAGACAGCATCTACAATCAATTGACAATCACTCGATTGACAATTGCACATTGCACATTGTTCATTGCCTAAAAATTTAGGATTTGTCGATAAAACGATATATTTGTAAATAATCAAACTTTACATTAATGCTAAAAATACTACATACATCTGATTGGCATATAGGAAAAAAGATTTATGGTAATGATTTAGCTTCCGACCATAAACTCTTTTTTAAATGGTTGATTGAAACTATTAAAGAGCATCGAATTGACGCAATTTTGGTTTCGGGAGACATTTTTGATTTGTCTAATCCGTCAGTAGAGTCGCGGACAATTTACTATGATATTTTAGTTGAATTGCAAAAAGCAGATTGTCAGGTAATTATAACAGGAGGAAATCATGATTCGCCTATGGTTCTTAATGCGCCACGAGAACTGTTGAAAGCTCTGAATATTAGCGTTATAGGCAAATTAACGGAAAATATTAGCGATACGTTTATACCTGTAAAGAACCGTATGGGAGAGGTGGAAGCGATTATTGTTGCCGTGCCATATTTGCGAGAATATGACCTAAAAATGAACATATCTATTCAATCTTTCAACGAAAGGATTGAAGAACTGCAAAAAGCTACTTGTCAGTTATACAATAACTTAGCTAACGAAGTCGCAATGCAATTTCCCAATATGCCACTATTCGCTATGGGACACTTTATGGGTGTAGGCTCAACAATTTCTGATAGCGAAAGAGAGCTTCAAATAGGGAACTTGAACGCATTAGAAATTAGCAAACTAACTGAAGGGTTTGACTATTTAGCTTTAGGTCATATTCATAGACCGCAACAATTAAAGTCAAGTGTTCCTGCAATATATTCTGGTGCACCTATATCGTTATCGTTCAGCGAGTTTGATGATAGGAAAGTCGTTCGACTTATCGAGGTTGATAACTCTAAAATTTCCAATA
This sequence comes from Salinivirgaceae bacterium, assembly GCA_035407925.1. Classification (GTDB taxonomy): domain Bacteria; phylum Bacteroidota; class Bacteroidia; order Bacteroidales; family Salinivirgaceae; genus JAAYQU01. Next base: position 5,740 of record DAOOBP010000017.1, on the reverse strand, counting down.
TCGTAAGTATTGAAATTCCAAAATTTCGCAAATTAGAGCGTATAAAGGGTAGTTTTGATGGGGTTTTGGAGAAGTTGGAAAACTTAAAAAGCAGTGACTATCAGTTGCAAACACTAATAGAGCTTGAATTTGTTGAAGAAACAAGAAACCCCATTTTAGATGACCAAATACAAAATCTAATAGATAATTGGCAAGCACCTGATTCCAAAATAGTTAAATACAAAATTTCATATACAGATATTTCAAATCAAACAGAACAGTGGATTGATGAAAGCATTAAAATTGATGAAATTAAACCAATTGATATTTTCTTGTCACACGTTGATTCTCTGAATTTAGATGAGGAAAAACGTATTCTTGCAGAGGAGGCGTTTAGAGAGTTGTTGATGAGTATAAATGAGTAAACGATTATTTTAGAGACGTGATTATCAGAAAAATAAGACTAAAAAATATAAATTCACTAAAAAGTGAACATGCTATAGATTTTACTTCTAAACCATTTTTAGGTAACGCTCTTTTTGCAATAACAGGTCCTACAGGAAGCGGAAAAACCACGATTTTAGATGCGATTTGTTTAGCTTTATACAACCGAATACCACGTATAACAACGAGCATTACTAAAAAGGTAATTGAAGATACTGGTGTTATTTTAAGTCACAATACAAAAGAGTGTTTTTCTGAAGTTGAATTTTTGTGCCGTCAGGGCATTTACACTTCGCGTTGGGAGATATCGACAAATAGAAACGGAAATTTACGAGATTATGAAATGAGACTTTACAATAACGAGGGAATCGTTATTGAGGATAAAAAAGGAAATGTTACGGAGAGTATTGAAAAGTTAATAGGACTTAATTATGAACAGTTTACAAGGTCGATAATGCTTCCGCAAGGTGATTTTGCTCTTTTTCTAAAATCAAACAAAAACGAACGAGGGAAGTTGTTAGAGAAAATAACAGGCAGTTCAATATATCGTGAATTAGGGCAAAAAGCATATTTAAAGTCAAAGGAAATTGATAAAGAGCTCGATTTTATTAAAAGCAGAATATCAGCATTGATTGCCGAGAAAATTGAAGACGAGGAGTACAACGAGATAAAAGAGAAATGCCTATTAATTGACCAGAAACAAGAAGAACTGCAAAATCAGATATCACAAACAAAGCAACAGATTGATATTAAGCGAAATATCACACGTTTGGAAAATGAAACTCGAACGGCAAAAAATATATTAAATGCAAAAGCAAACGATTTAGACTCTTTTAATAAATTGAACGGAGAAAGAATTTATAAACATCAACAGTTAATTCCGTATGTCGATTCAGTTAACGATATTTTAAATGTCCAAAATCAGATAAACTCAAATCAAGTAAAGTTAAAAGATATTGAAAATCAGATTGAAATAAATAAAAAAAAGAGTTTAGAGGTTAATACAGAAATAGGCGAGTTAATTAAAAACAGTGAAAAAATTAGTGAAACGCTAATTGAGAATCTTAATGAATTTGAGAACAGAGTAAAAGAATTAAACAACCTTATAAACAACAAAGAGACTGAATATCGAGCTGAATTTAAGACAATTAAAGAGTTGTCAAACGATTTTGGTTTAAATATTCAAATAAATGAGACTCCTCAGCAAATAGCCGAAAAAATATCAGACAAAAAGAAAAATACAATTGCAGATATTAATGCACTCGAACAAAAATATCCTAAAATTCATGTTGAATCTAATGCTCAGAATATCGAAAACTTGAATAAGTTGTTAGAAAAAGTGTCGCAATGGGAGAAAGACGCTATAACAATTAATCTTAACCAACAAAGTATAGAGGAGACAAAGAAAAAAATTAGCACAGTTAAAAACGAAATAGAGACTAAGCAGCATTTGATAACAGATTTGAACAATATGTTTGAATTGGTAGTGTTAGAACATAAGAACAAAGAGAGTGAGCTAAAAATTAGTCAGTTAGAAGCAAAGCTTGAAAACATAAGAAAACAACTCCAAAATGGCGAACCATGCCCTGTTTGCGGCTCAACAGAACATCCTTGGGCTAATAAGAGTGTTGTAGAGACCTCGCAACTTGAAAAAGATGTAATCGAATTAAATAAGAAGAAGAATGAAATTAAGTCGCAAATAGATTTGGAAATTGGAAAATTAGCACAAAATAAGTTGAATGTTAATGAGTTGGAAAACAAAATCAACTCAATACAAAAAATTATCGAGCCTTTAATCGAACAGATAAACAGCGTAAAAGCAGAACAATTTGCAATAACCAAACAAGACACCCCAACAGATGCAGTTAGCTTTATTAAAACTCAAATTGCTGATATTCAAAAATTTAGCACACTTATGTCACAGTTAGGTAAAATAGATAAGACTAGAACAATAATATCAGACCTATTGCAGATATTTGTTGATGCCAAAGAGTTAAAACAAACCAAACAAATAATTTATAACGGAACAGATATTGCCAAAGATTGCAAATTATTAAGAGACAGATATTCAGATATAAACAATGAAAAAGTACGGCTTATAAAATCTCAAATAGAACTTGAAAAAGAGATTTCGACAAACGAAAATCTGAAAAATGATAAACTATACCTACTACTTCCTAAATTAGAAACAATAGGATATTTATCTGTTAATGAGGCAATAAAGTTTATTATCCCAACTGAAGAGTACAATAATTTAAACAATGAAATTCAGAAACTTAAGCAAGATTTATCGACTCAAAAAGCTGTATTTGAAACATTAGATAATCAATTACAACAGGCAAAGAAACAAGATATTAAGCATTCAGAAACTGAGCTAATTGAACAGCTTTCTCAATTAAATACAAATTATACCTTGTTGATGAAAAACAGAGATACATTTAAGGAGAAGTTAACTACTCAAAATAATATAAGAAAAGAGTTATCAGATTCGGAATTAAAAATTGCAGATATAAACAAAAAAGGAGAGAAGTGGAAAATTCTTGGCACTATTATTGGTTGTGCTACAGGTAATATGTTTAACAATATTGTACAATCAATTACGTTAAAACATTTAATTAATAGGGCAAACAAATGTATAATTGATCTCAATCCACGTTATAGATTGGCTATCAACGATTCGAGTGACGACGACGCACTATTTGTTATAGACTTAGATTTAGGACAACAAAAACGTAGTACAAAAACCCTTTCAGGAGGTGAAACTTTCCTCGTTAGTCTCTCGTTAGCATTAGGTTTAGCCGATATGGCATCAAAAGGGACTACTGTTGGAAGCTTGTTTATTGATGAAGGATTTGGCGCTTTAGATCCTGAAACTCTCGATTATGCACTTGCTATGCTCGAGTCCTTGCAGGCAAAAGGTAATAAAAGTATAGGAATTATTTCGCACGTAGAGACACTTAGAGAGCGCATAAATGTAAGGATTGACTTAGTACCCGTTACAGGTCAAGGATATAGTAAAATAATTGTGACATCTTAAAATAGTATAAAAATTTAAACTGATAATAATAAAAACAATGAAAAGTTTACCAGAAGTTTTAAACGATAATAGAGACAAATTTGCTTTAGTTATTTCTCAACTTGAAGACATTTCAAAACTTCTCCCAATTAGTTTTGGTCCCGATAACAGTGAATTAGCTGGGATAAATTACAGCGATATTACGCAGTTCTCAAATTATATCAAAAATAAAATTGACAATCAACAGAAACTTGCTGCTTATGGAGGATATCTCGAAGATAGGGCAATGTACTATAGGTCGAGACTTTTTAAATCAGGTTGCGATGTTCGCACCATCCATCTAGGTATTGATATTTGGGCAGCAATCGGTACCCCTGTAATGGCATTTTATGAGGGTACAGTACACAATTTTGGAATAAACGACGCGCATGGCGATTATGGTGGTGTGGTAGTACTTGAACATGAATTACAAGGTCATACTTTTTATACTCTGTATGGACATTTATCGCATAAATCGGTTAAAGGCAAATCTAAAGGAAAAAAAATTAAAACAGGGGAGACATTCGCATTTGTCGGCTCTCCGAGCGAGAATGGTTATTGGCCCCCACATCTTCACGTCCAGATTATTAGAAATTTTTTGAGCTACGATTTGGATTTTCCCGGCGTATGTACACCAAACAGTGTTAACTATTTTGAAAAAGTTTGCCCCGATCCGTCTGTGATTTTAGGACTACCATAAGATGGTACAAAATTAAAGTTCATATTCAAAAAGTAGAGTATAAACGAAAAATATCCAGATATTTGCCGATAAAATGAATTTAAAATATGAATGATAGCACGAAACAAAACAAGGCATACGCGAAAGTTAACAATTTCTACGATAGCACATTGACAGCACACAAGTGGTGGAGCCGTCTGTATATGAATTTGATATGGAAAGTCGATGAAAATTTGGTAGCAAAAGAGGTTTTGGCGATGTTACCGGATGATTTTCAAGGAGAGATTTTGGATGTTCCCATAGGAACAGCCGTCTTTACAGCTGAGAAGTATAGCAACATGCAGAACGCCAAAATTTTAGGAGTTGATTTTTCGCAAGAGATGCTCGATATTGCAAATGAACGCATTTTAAGAGAAAAGATTGAAAACGTTAAACTACAACATGGCGACGTACGAGAACTTACGTTTGAAAATGAGCGTTTCGATTTGGCGCTATCGATGAACGGAATTCACGCTTTCCCACCGCAAAAACATAAAGCTTTTTATGAAACTTATCGAGTGCTTAAACGTGGTGGCATATTCTTAGGCTGCTTTTATATCAAAGGCGAACGTTCTATAGCCGACTGGTTTGTGCGTAATATACTGAACAATATGGGAGTTTTTACACCGCCACATTTTACAAAAAAAGAGGCAATAGAGGCGCTGAAAACGCTCTACGGTAAAAATGTAGAAGTAAAAAATTGTAGCTCTATACTAATTTTTAAATGTATTAAGTAAATTAAGTACAAAACAAAGCATAATATTTCTGTAGTTTTCTCCGTAAAAAATTATTTCATAAAATCTTAATAGAAACTTAACATCTTTTCTTTTATAACTGTGTGTTAGACTTATAACTTTGTATAAGTTTAAACATAGATATGTGAAAACTAGATCTGTTTCACTGACAATTCTTTCGATTGCGTTTTTTTATATATGTTGGGGAGTTTCTCAGCTAATAAGTATCAAAACGCAGTACTCGTTGTTATCAAGTCTGTTATTTTCTACTGTTTTTACAGGTTTGATAGGCTGTTTTATTCCAATATATTTCAAAAATAGATTTCGCTGGAGTTACAATAAACCAAGTTCAAACAGAGCAGTAGGTTATCTTTTTTTGATTTTAGCCATTCTGTTTTCAATAATATTATCGGGAGCTCTTTTCAAAGTTATAGAATTACAATATTCTTGGAGTATAATCCTAAAATATATACTGCTGTTCTTTCCAATGTCGTTAGGGATAGGATTGTTTGCTTTTTTATTAATTCCAAATACAATAAATAAATGGCAAAAGAACAGAACTAAAGGCGTGCTGTTGGTTATTTTAATAAGCATTTTTTTCTTTCTGTCATTTTACATCGATTCGCTATTTCAAGATATAGAGTTAGCAGCAACTATGGGACTTATCGGATTACTGCTTGGATTGGGTTATCTTTTTCTCAGAAACTTTTGGATTGTGTACTCTACACTTTTTATAATCATGTTAATCAATACATTAGCAGATAATAAGTATGATGATTATAACTATTGGGTTGTAATTATCAGCACTCT
>DAOOBP010000016.1:0-31220 GCA_035407925.1 Salinivirgaceae bacterium | reverse complement strand
TGTGCAGACTTACATTTTGTTTTGAGGTTTGAAACAGCTCGACCATATCCGCTTGAGTAAGCCACACGGTTTCATTCTCTAAACGAACTTGAATTTTTAACTGTCCATCTTCTGTTTGGTATAGTAAAATTTCACTGTTTGATTTTTCGGGTAACATTGTTTACTTCTTTATTTGATAAAACATTTAGATACTTTCTTTTTTTCTGTGTAAATAAAGATATATTTATACACAATTGATATTTAATCCATTATCTTTAATTTATAACTTGTACTCCTTCCTCCTGCTGGCTCTTTTTGCAGTATATCTTTGCTTATCAGGTCGTTAATATCTCTAACTGCCGTATCTTTGGAGCATTTCGTTATCTTAGCCCATTTTATTGAAGTCAGTTTGCCTTCAAATCCATCTAATAATTTGTTTAAAACCTTTTTTTGTCTCTCGTTAATGATTGTCTTGGAGTTTCTGCTCCAGAAATCTGCCTTTAACAAAACTCTAGCGAGGACATCCTCTGTTGCTTTTAAAGCATTGATTAAACAGCTTAAAAACCATTTTATCCATTCGGTTATGTCGAGGTCTCCTTTTTGCGTTTTTTCGAGAATCTCGTAGTACTCTTTCCTCTCTATCCTAATTTGAGCAGACATACTGTAAAATCGCTGTGTACTCTTATCCGATTGAGCCAATAACATATCAGTTAATGCTCTTGTAATTCGTCCATTACCATCTTGAAATGGATGAATTATCACAAACCAAAGATGGGCGACAGCAGCTTTTATTACTAAATCTATCTTATTTTCTTCATTAAACCATTTAATAAAACGAACCATTTCCATTTCGATTAAATCGGCATCGGGCGCTTGGAAATGAACTTTTTCTTTTCCTGCTGCGCCCGACACAACTTGCATTCGTCCAGATGTATCTTTTCTCCAATCAGCAACTGTTATTTTGAACATTCCACTTCTTCCCACTGGGAACAGCGCTGCGTGCCAATCAAAAAGTCTCTCTTTTGTTAAGGGTTTAAAACAGTTTTGGGTAGCATCAATCATCATATCAACCATTCCGTCAACGTTCCTGTCTGACATAATCGCACCGGCAAACTCCATTCCTAATCGTTGAGCTATCGAAGAACGTACCTGCTCGGGATTTAAAAGTTTACCCTCAATCTCCGCCGACTTTAATACATCTAAGGATAAAGTTTCAAGTAAAGCCTCATCGCGCAATTCAAAACCCAAAGACTCCATTCTACCAATTAATCTTCCTTGTAGATTTCTTGCTTCGCCCAGCAGATAAACAAACTCATCGTTATTCCATGTAAAGTTGGGCCAATTCTCTTTCTGATATATATACTCCATTCGTCTTAAAATTTGCGACAAATATACAACTTATTCGTTGCATTTTAAAATTATCGTTGCACAATTTGCACCGAATAAGTGTCTTATTCGTTGCATGAAGATTTTTATGCTTGTGAATGGTTTTGTTATTTACGGGATAAGTCTCAGATATTCAATCAATTATTAGACATATTTTACTTCGTTTAAAATCTTTGGTCTAATATATGGACTTAATCCGTTTTTAGTTACAATCTCAACCCGCTTATTTTTGAACATCTTTTCAATCATATCGTAAACAGCCATAAGATTGTCAAAATTTTCTTTATCTGGCTCAAAATCAATTAATATGTCAATATCACTACTCTCTGACTGCTCATCTCTGACATATGATCCAAATAAACCAATGGCTCTGATTCCAAATTTTGAAATCTCATTTTTCCTTGATTTTAACGTGTTCAGTATAAATTCTTGGGTTATCATAATATTGTAATCATTTACACAAATATAATAATCTTTTGTATATGTGTAGGTTGTGCTATGTAAAATTACTGGTAACGGTTACGCGTGTGAAACATTGAAGATTGCTGTCTTCGCGCTTCTTTGTTTCTTCTCAACACTAAATCTCAAAACTGTCTTCAATTTATCTGCAGGAACCTTTCTTGCGTCGCTAAGATAAATTTCTCTGTGATTTTTTGATTTTCGACTATATTTTTCCTGTTCGGCAAAATTTTCCATAAGTTTAAAACTCTCTGGTTCACTGTCATAACTGCCTAAATGTAGCATTTGAACACAATCGCCTTCTGTTATTTCTTCAAATCTGACTTGTTCTAATAAAACATGTGACTTTTTCTTTTTTGTCTGTTCAATTATTAGCAAAGCAAAATCTTTGTCAACAAAATCAGGTTGACGTATCATTAATTTAAAAATAAAATCGTTTTTATTGATTGTCCCGTCAAATGATTTCTTGGCATCTTCATTTAAGTCCCAAACACCTTCGAGAGGATAAACCGCATAATCAAAATATCCTTTGGACTCAATCCCTTTCTTGGGGCTCATTTTTACTCCATAAGACAAATAATATAAAACCCCGATGTATTCAGCAAAAAAGTCATCGTTGGGATTTCCGCTTCCCTCTATTGTGAAAAATTTAAATTTGGGAATAGTTATTAATTCTGGCTTGTTTTTCGGCAAGTAGAATTGTTTTTCGTTTTTTCTCCATTCATGTTTCATGCGTCTATATTAAAATTAGAAGTTAGAAATTAGAAATTAGAAGTTTAAGTTAAAAGTATATAAAGTTCGTTTTATATTTTGTCTTCAATATTTTTTACTGCACGTTGAAAAATCAAATTCTTATTAGTGCACCAATACACAAAAATAAGAATTTTTGCACTTACTATTTGAACTTTCACTTTTTTATAAACCAGTTTATTTCTTAACCGAAGTCAATGAATTTGGTTGACGAATGCTTCAACTTTGCAATATTGTTAAACATTTAAAATTCAAAGACATGACTAATTTAAAAATTTCTGTTTTAGGATTGAGCTTAGCTCTCCTTTGTTCAAATTTATCAGCACAACAAGTAAATGTCGCTGATAGCTTAATTACCACTTCGTTAAATTCTGATTTCAGCATTATGCACACAGAATCGCACGCGCCTTTAGATTCAACCGATTTCAAAAACATTGCTTTGTTAGCTGTTAACAGTGATAAAATTGAGTTGTCAAATTTATCATTTCAAGATCGGACAAGATTGATTTCTGACGAATCTGTTACTCTTTCTTTGCAAAATGAATACTTAGATTTATCTTTTCAGGAGAATCTGAACAAAAATTTATCTTTAACAAAGGATAATTTTTTCGAGAAAAACAGAAGGAATATTTATTCATCTGTTTGGGCTTTTGCTTCTTTGAATTATTTGTATTGTGATTTGGTTGCCTTTATGGACAAAGACTTCCATGCACAATATCACACTGGTGATGTTGGAGGTATGAAAATGACTCCCGAATTTTTAACTGGAGCTGCTTTAATGATGCAGATTCCTATTGCTAATGTTTTTTTGCCTCAGGTAATCAAAAATGACAGAACGCTGAAATGGGTTCAATTTGCTTCGGGATTGGCTATGACATTAATACAGTCTGCCACATTGTTTTCTGATAAACCGACTCCGTATTATGCAGCATTTTCAGCTCTTGAAATTGGTGCAACAGCGTTTATTACAATCGATGCTCTGAGATGGAAAACTGATTCGAAGAAAAAAATACCCGCAGAAAGCTATTAACGTTTATTGGTTCTGCCTTTTTGTTGTATCTTCTTTCTGATACGACTTAAAGATTCAGGTTTTACACCAATATAAGTTGCAATATCATATTGAGGCACACGTTGGAAAATATCAGGTCGTGACTCTAAGAGTTTTAGGTATCTCTGTTCGGGTTTATCAGTGATAAAAGTAGTCAAAAAACTCTGTTGCTCTATAAAAACAGTTTCCATTATCTTTCGAGAGACAATTTCAAGATGTGGAAACTGTTTAAATATTTCTTGTGCTTTTTGTTCGTTTCCTACCACAACAGATGAGTCTTCAACACATATTAAGTAGTAATCTGACTGAGATTGTGTTTCAGCCAACTCATTCGAGATAATCCATTGTTCTTCGGTAAAGAAGTTCATTGTAATGTCATTCCCATCAACTATTTTAAACTGACGAATACAGCCCTCAAGAACAAAATATGTGTCAATATTAAATTGTCCTTCTTTAACGAGAAAGCTGCCTTTGGAGTACTCTTTTATTACCATGCTTTCTGTCAATACTTCTATTTCATTGACGGATAAGTTAGTAATTCTTAGAAAGTAATCTATAAGTTTATTTTGCATATTGTTTTTTAAGGTGTCACTAACGTTTCTCAAGTACCCGAAGCTGCAACCGAATGGAGCAATTTGGGCTAATCTAAGCATATCCGTGTACTCGCTGTTAGATGAAGTATTTAGCAATAATCACTGGTTTACTAATTTTTGAAAATTAATTATTAATGCTCCATATAGTATTATCAAATTAACCCTTTGAAACAATCCTGTATATTTCAAAAAGCCTGATGTCCTATTTTCTGATAAAATAAATAAAACAAAGGTCAATAGTCCTAAAACGAAGAGGATTAAATTAATAATCTTATAGTCACTAAATTCATTTATCCAAACAGCCCATAGAGGACACATTATCAATAAAATAAATCCAATTCCAGATGCTATCCCGTGAATTTTTCCACTAATCGTTTCTGTAGTTCCTTGAATATCTTCTGGAAAAATACCTGCTAAAATGCACCCTATCCCAAATATGATAATTCCAACACTGTACCAACTATGAGCCCAAACTTTCTGACCGAAAAGAAAATATTGTCCTATAGAAAACAATAAGAACAATGCTCCTACTACTATGAGGGATGTTCGCTGATATATTTGGACAGGACTATTCTTCGTTCCAAGAGTACTTATTGTCTGGATGCAATGATTATAGTCAGGATATTTCGTTCCTATAATAACAGGCACTAATAAATCTCCTAAAGATGCTATCAATAGTATAAAAAATAAAAAATATCTTAACATAAAACCTTATCCTTGTATTAACCTTGCCAAATATTAAATCTAACGAGTTATTTATGCAACAAAAATATAATATTCTCAAATAAAACACTAATGGAATTTGGTATAAAACTAAGCTATTAAAAAGGCTAATCTATTCCTGACTCATCCTCAGAATTATTATCAGAAATCAACAGCTCTACATTGCTTATCATATCACGTTTCCAACTAAAGTAGCCAATTACAGCAACAATTGTGTAAACTACATATAATAAAGTTGTAGCCCACAGCCCTTTATATACATAAAGAATAACGCTAACAGAATCTATTATTATCCAAAATAGCCAGTTTTCCAATAGTTTACGTGCCAACATCCAGGTAGCTACAATTGCGGCAGCTGTAGTAAAAGCATCTCCTACAGGCACATCGGAATTGGTTAGTTTTAATATCTTGTAGATTACAAACCACAGAATAAGCGAGGCTAATACGGTCCCAATAAGTACTTTGACAGATGCGCTTGTAACCTTAACGCTCTTTTGGTCGCCACTTCCTTTGTTCCAGTGCATCCACCCATATATACTTATAACAACGTAATAAGCTTGCAACGACATATCGGCGTAAAAAAGCGATTTGTAATAAACATAAATATAGAGTGCAGACGAAATAAGCCCAAACAACCACAATAGAATATTTTGGCGCACAGATAGATACATGTAGATAAATGAGAGAAGAACTGCAGTAACCTCAATCCAATTTTCAACAACCCATTGTAACACCACCATAATGACATGAATAAAGGGAAATCAAAAACCAGCATATAGTTTTCGATTTGCCTGTAAAAAACTAAAATTGAATTTTACTTTTTGTTAAGTATTTGATTATAAAGATTATCATTAGTAATGATCTCTACAGCTGCGTTGTATATAGGATCAATTTCATTTATTATTTGATAAAAATGGTCTTGTTCAAACAAGTTTCGAGCAAACAGGGCTTTCAGTTGTAGTTCAATAGCACGACCACTTATCTCTAAATCTCCATCTTTTGGTTTAATATTACTTTTTTCGGCATGCTCAATCAACTCTTTCATAATGTTTTCATCGACTTTAAAGTCGGTCAAAAATTGTGTAAAATCGCTATAATTTTTGGATAGTTCTTCTCGATTTCTATCAATATAATTCAACACAAATTGACTTTGAATACCCCTTCTGTTCATTGCTTTCAAAAAATCTGAAGAGTATGATGTATCAATAGCCACGAACATATCGGGCATAATGCCACCACCGCCATAAACAGTGCGTTTTAACCTGAGTGTGTTATATTTAAGCGAATCAGGAAAATTTATGCTATCTGCTGAAAACATCTCCCCTCTTTGATACCTTTTCGCGAGGTCTTTATGATACTCTTTGTCGTTTTTGCCATAGGGTCGCTGAATAACTCTTCCTGTTGGCGTATGATAACGCGCTACTGTCAAGCGGATTGCAGAGCCATCGTTAAGTGGATACTGTTTTTGAACCAATCCCTTGCCAAAAGTTCTTCGTCCTACGATTACACCTCGATCCCAATCTTGAATTGCCCCCGAAACGATTTCAGAAGCCGAAGCCGAACCCTCATCAACCATTACAACAATTTTACCTGTCTCCGTGCTACCACGCGATGTAGAGTTCATTACCTCTTTTGGTGACTTCTCTCCTTCGGTATAAACAATTAGCTTGTCTTTGTCCAAATACTCATCAACTAATTGTGTTGACATATCTAAAAACCCACCGCCATTGTTAGTTAAATCGAGAATTAAATGCTTTGCACCTTGTTTTGTTAACTTCGACATTGCATCTCTGTACTCTTTCATGGTGGTTGCAGAAAAGCGGTTCAACTTAACGTAGGCAGTGTTATCATTAATCATATATGCAGCGTCGAGACTGTTAATAGGGATTTTATCGCGTATAACAGTATAGGTTTCAATGCCTTGCACGCCTTTACGTTTGATTCCCAAATCCACTTTCGTGCCTTTTGGACCGCGTAGTAACTTAAAGACTTTATCGTTGTTAATTCCTACTCCTGCTATGTTTTCAGAATCAACAGTTACAATTCTGTCTCCTGCCAAAATCCCAACTTTTTCAGAAGGTCCTCCGGTGATTGCTGATACAACCATTAAGGTATCGTCCATGATATTAAACTGAACGCCAACACCTTCGAATGCTCCCGACATGTCTTCATTGACTTTCTGCAACTCCTCTTTTGTAATGTAAAAAGAATGTGGATCAAGCTCTTTTAACATTCCAACAACAGCTGCTTCGGTTATTTTGTACTTATTAACCGTATCGACGTAATTATTTTCGACTAAATTTAAAACACGCATAAGTTTTAAAATTTCTTCTGAGAGAAGTTGGCTGTATGAAGCCATTGGAAATAAAACAATTACAAAAGGTAGTAGTACTAAAGTTTTGAAAAAATATCGCATAATTATATCGTTTTAATAATAGCTTAAAATTAAATAACGTCAAAGATAAGTTTTATTGACTTCAAAAAGTCAGTCTGACGACATATTTTATGAAAACATTAACATATCGAGATAAAAGTTGAAAGCGATGCACTGGGCGTAGCATTTCGGCATGCTCAATAACCACCGAAGTGTTAAAAGTTGAAAAAAATTGGGATACAATGTTTTGTCATGAAATAGGTTTACACTTAAAACCTAAAAAACATGACAAAAAACATAGAACAATAAAACGGTATAGTGATTGTTTTAACGTTTCAATACGGTATAAAAATTGTGGATCGATATAGTTAGATTCTTATTGTATCAAATATAGAGTTAAAAACGTTAATAATTAACTTTTTTTTAACTATATTGCAACAATTGAAATCAATTAATCGTTTTAAATTTAAGAACTAAAAAGAGAGACAATTGTTAATTAAATAGATAGTAAGCAATTCAAATTTGAGAAAGGGTTAGATTATGAAGAACAGATATTTTATTGTAGCATTTTTGTTATTAGCACTTTTCGGTTGTAGTTCGTCCATGTACGTGGGTGGATATAGCGATGAGTTGTACTTCGATGGAAGCGTACGAGAGCGCAGTACATATCAACAAAAAGAGGGACAAGACGATAGAAAAATTGTCTCAACCGATACCTATACCACATACAATGACGATACAGGTGTTACTCATGATGAGTACTATGAAGGAGATTATTCGGGGAATGCATATATTTCGTTTTCTATTGCAGCGCCCGGATTTTATGCCGGCATAAACTCTCCTTTTTGGGGTGGTTGGTATTATCCTTATTATGGTCCTTATGCTCGTTACCGTTGGGTTGATTGGTACTGGGATTCATATTTTTATGGTCCGTACTATGCAATATATTGGAATCCTTATTGGTACGGTCCGTGGTATGCTGGCTGGTACCATCCTTGGTATGCACCGTATCATTATCACTATTGGGGATATCCTTGGGCTTATTGGTCGTATAGCTCACCCGACTATAAACGAGAAACTATTGCACATCGTAATTCTATTGTGACAAATCGTACAAACAGCAGTGGAACAAGTATCCGACAAGGAGGATTGCTTAAAAGAGATGCTACAAATCAAACAAATAGCGTAGTTGTACGAAGTAGCAGTCGCCCTGATAACACAAGAGGCGGGATTCGTTCTGGTATCAGGCAAGATAGCGATGAAAGAAACAATCAAGTTGTTGTAAGAGACGTTCGTCAGACAACAGCGGATAGAGATGGAAGTGTTGTAAATAATCGTACTGGAAACAGAAATGCAGATAGGGGAAGAATTACTCATACCCGCGATACAAGACCCGCGACAAATGATTTTTCAGATAAAAATATTACGCCTATTCGTTCAAACTTGGGTTCAGGAAGCAGTATAAGACCTTCACAAGGGTTAGACAGACCATCTAACAACAATATGCATTATTCTAATCCGCCAGCGAATAATAATCTTACCACTCCGACACAAAGAGGAAACATACGTCCCAGTCAAAGTACCACGAATACAAACAGCGAACCTCGTGTTATTAGACCAAATACCAGAAACGATTATAACAATGACAAAGGAAGAAACAGCGGTAGCAATCGTGGTGGCGGAAGTAACGACAATTATACCCCTTCGCGTTCAAATTCAAATACTTCAACTGGGGGAGGTGGTAATAGAACGTCTGGAGGAAGTAATTCGAGTCGTCCATCTGGAAGAAATTCTGGAAGATAAGATTTATTGAGTTAACTAATAATACAAAGCAAACATATCAACCCAATTTTTAAACTTATTAACATGATAAATAATTTTCATAAAGCTTTCTTATTCACAAGCTTAGGGCTACTTCTTTTAACAAATAGTTTGTTTGCACAAAATGAAGTTGATGCATTAAGATATTCGACAACCTACCATGGCGGCACAGCCCGATTTATGAGTATGGGCGGCGCTTTCTCAGCGCTTGGAAGCGATATTTCGTCAGGCAGTATAAATCCGGCGGGAATAGGTTTGTATCGCTCATCTGATGTCCAGTATAGCGCCGGTATTGATTATATTAAAACTAAAAGCAATTATTTGAACGAATTGTCAACCGATAACAAATATGGTTTTAATATGCAGAGTTTTGGATTGGTTTTTAGTATGCCCAATGCTGCCAATTATGAATCGGGCAGTGGTCAAGTAAGTGTAACATTTGGGGTCTCTTACAACCGTATCAACTCTTTTAACCAAGATGTTTTTGCTACAGGAAGACACGGTAGTCGCTCTTACTTAACGCATTTAACAGATCGCTATAATCAGAATATAGATTACTGGGATCTGTTTTGGGATACAGGAGTTTTATATGAAGATACCGCCACTGGCATTGTGATGAATGATTTTGATCGTGACACAGCTTACCAAATAAAGCAATTTTTTGAGCATCGTCAAAGAGGAAATATCAACGACTTTAACTTTACTATTGGTTTTAATCAGTCGAACAAATTTTATTACGGTTTTTCATTAGGTGTATCGTCTTTATATCATACTGAAGATATTGGAATTACTGAAAACGACGATCAAAATTTGACACAATTTTTAAAAGGATTTTACTACAATAACTATTTTTCTCGGTCGGGCTTGGGACTGAATTTAAAGGCAGGTATTCTATATCAAGTTGCTTCAACTGTTAAACTATCTTTAGCCGTACACACTCCCACAATTATAAGCATTGATGAAAATTTGGACGAAAAGCTTCACGCCCATTTTGATAACACTGCTTATGATACAATTGCAGCAAAATACTACGAAACATCATTTTCGGTTGTAACTCCTGCCAGAATAATAGCTGGAGCCTCGATGTTATTGGCTAACAGAGTATTAATAGGTGTCGATTACGAAACAGCTGCTTATCAAACGATGAGATTAGATAGTGATACATATTCATATACAGATGAAAATCGCTCGATAAGTGACAACTACACTTGGCGACATGCTTTGCGTATAGGCGCAGAATTAAGAGTATATCAATTTTTTGTACGAGGGGGTGGATTCTATTACTCATCGCCGATGAAGTCAGCAGGAAGCAATATGTCAACCTTAGGATTTGCAGGCGGCTTAGGCTTCCGCTCAGGAAACTTTTATGCTGATTTTGCTTACAACACCTCTTCTATGCCCTATAAATACTACATTGATGGCACAGATGATATGCGAATTGATATAGATAAAACATCGAACAACTTCTATTTGACATTTGGATTGAGATTTTAAACAAGCATATAAGAGTTAAAAACAAAAAACCATAAATAACTTTTTGACGTTATTTATGGTTTTTTTTGGACTATTTTGAATAGTATCAAAACAGTTCAAAATTATTCTTTTGTTTCCAAAAAATTTGTTTCTGTAAATTTAATATATTAAATTTGTCCTAAAAAGATAAAACTAATTTTGATAAAACAAAAAGATGACAAGTTTCGGTAAATTCATAAAAACAGAACGAGAAAAAAGAGGGTGGAGTCAAACAGAGTTAGGCGCTCTAATTAAGATAAATACGCCTCTTGTTAGCCGTATTGAAAACGACAAAAAAATCTTAGCTTTCGATAAAGTTAAACTGCTTGCCGATGCTTTCGAAATGGATTATCAAGAAGTGAAAGACCTATATTTTGCTGATAAGACAGCAAAAGTAGCATACAAATACAAATGTTCTGAAGCAGTTTTTATGGTAGCAGAACAACAATTTGAGTATCTTAAAACTATCAATTCTGTACAGGGTAAATTAAATTTCTAATCATGATGAACAACAAGAAATTAATACAGACATTGGGATTCGTGCCAAAAGAAAACAGTTCGGGTGTTTTTCAGAAAAAATATTCTAAAGTAGATGGTTATGCTATTGAAATTGATTTCGAGAAAGAAGTTATAAATTTCGGGAACAAAATAAATGACGATAGTAAGACAACGCAAAACTTCTCGCAAGCTGAAAACTGGGTTGTTTTAGAGTGCGTGGATAGACTGTTGGAGAAAGGTTATCAGCCCGAAAACATAACGTTGGAAAAAACTTGGAAAACAGGACACGGAACAAGCGGACGATTAGATATTTTAGTAACTAAAGACGATGGTTCTGCTTATTTGATGATTGAATGTAAAACGTGGGGAACTGAGTACGAAAAAGAACTGAAAAACTTAGAGAAGAACGGAGGACAACTTTTTACCTATTTCCAACAGGATAAAGATGCAGAGGTATTAATGCTCTATACATCAAAGTTAGACACGAAAGGCATAGAGTATAAAAATACGATTATAAAAATTGAAGAAGATTACAGACAAACTGGTAATGTAAAAGACTTTTACGAGCGTTGGAATAAACTTCCTAAAACTAACGGTATCTTCGATAGTTGGGTTAATCGCTATGAATTTCAGAGTAAAGCATTAACAAGAGATGATTTAAGGGAACTAAAACAAAAAGATAGCAGTTTTATTTTTAATCGTTTCTTAGAGATCCTGCGTCACAACGTAGTGTCGGATAAGCCTAACGCTTTTAATAAAATATTTACACTATTTCTGTGTAAAATTATTGATGAAGATAGAAGCAAAGACGAACAACTTCATTTCCAATGGTTAGAGGGAGAAGATGACCATATCTCTTTTCAAAAAAGGCTGACAGACCTGTATCGTAGGGGAATGAAAGAGCTATTGGAAAAAAAGGTTACAGACGTTAGTGACGATGAGTTTGATACACGTTTCAAGCAAACCGTAGATGAACAATATAGAGAAGAGATTAAGAATATTCTAACCGAAATACGTCTGAAAAAAAATAACGAGTTTGCAATAAAGGAGGTCTATGACGATGTTTCGTTTGAGGATAATGCCAAAGTGGTGAAAGAGGTTGTAGAACTATTACAAGTTTATCAAATCCGTTATAATTACCGACAGCAGTTTTTAAGCGATTTCTTTGAGTTGCTTTTAACCACAGGTTTAAAACAAGAGTCGGGACAATTTTTTACGCCTGTTCCCATAGCTCGCTATATCATTAAAAGCTTGCCTATTAGAGAAATAACCTTGCAGAAAATTAAACAGGGAAATCAAAGCGACTTGCTACCAAATGTTATTGACTATGCTGCCGGAAGCGGTCACTTTGTTACTGAGGTAATGGAAGTTATACAGGAATATATTGATACGTTAGAAGAGAATCAATTTCCGACATCTACAGCAAAAAGAGCTCTTAGAAGCTGGCAAGGAGACCAGTTTAATTGGGCAGAACAGTATGTGTATGCCATTGAAAAAGATTATCGTTTGGTAAAAACCGCCAAAGTGAGTTGTTATTTGCACGGGGACGGCTTGGCAAAAGTTATTCACGGAGACGGTTTGGGAGATTTTGCCACATCAAGCGATTTCAAAGATTTGCTAAAAGAGACCGACAAAACTTATCCGCAAGATAATAAGCAGTTTGATATAGTTATTTCAAATCCACCATATTCGGTTTCCGCATTCAGAGGCACGATGATGAATGAAGAAAAAGCCCTAAAAGCCTTTGAACTTTACAGTCGCTTAACCGATCAAAGTTCAGAAATAGAGTGCCTATTCGTAGAGCGAACCAAGCAACTGCTTAAAGATGGCGGTGTAGCAGGTATTATATTGCCCAGCAGTATTCTAAACAATACAGGCATATATACCCAAACTCGCGAAATTATTTTGAAATACTTCGATATTCTGGCTATTACCGAATTTGGTTCTAATACATTTATGGCTACCGGAACTAATACTGTTACTCTGTTTTTACGAAGACGAAACAATGCCGACGCCTTTAATGTTGAGGAGGCGGCGAAAAGATTTTTCGCAAATCTGAACGATGTCACAATCAATGGAATTGAAAAACCTGTACATAAATATGTGTCATACGTTTGGGATGGGTTAAATTTTGACGATTATATTACTTTGCTCAGAAAAAATCCCAACGAAACTGTAAAAAAACACGAGATTTTTAAAGAGTACAACAGTAAAATAAAAGCTAAGAGTGATATTGAGAAATGGAATGCAATCTTGGACTTAGAGCAAGAAAAGCTAATCTATTTTATTCTTACTTATCCTCAAAAATTAGTACTTGTAAAAACAGGTGAAAAAGCGGAGGAGAAACGTTTCTTAGGCTACGAGTTTAGCAACCGTCGAGGTAGCGAGGGAATACACCCGATACAGCGAGGAAAATTCATAGACGAGTGTACACAACTGTTCGATGCCGATACATTTGACAATCCCGAAAAGGCAAGTACCTACATTTATAAAGCATTTCAAGGAGAATTTGATTTAGACGTTCCCGAGATATTACAGAAAAATGTTAGCTATCAGAATTTGGTGGATATGCTTAGCTTTGACAGAGTTACGTTTGAAAAAAATGTTTCGCTTGTGGCTAAAAAAAAAGTAAGGATTGAAAGTAAATGGGAAATAACAAAATTAGGAAAAGTTGTATCAACTCAATACGGATTTACAGAAAAAGCTACCAACGTAGGCGATATTAGATATCTAAGAATTACAGACTTAAATGATGATGGAACTATTAGCTTACAAAATGACATTAAATATGTTAACCCAACAGCTGAAATCAAAGCTCAGTTTTTGTTAGAAAATAATGATATTGTAATTGCCCGTAGCGGTAGTGTTGGTAAGTCTGCAATTTATAAAAAAGATAAATATCCTGAAATGATATTTGCGTCTTATCTTATTAGATTAAAAACAGTAACAGATAAAATACTTCCCGATTATTTGTTTAATTTTACTAAATCTGAAATGTATTGGTCGCAAGTAGAGGTAGATACGATAGCTGTAACTCAACCAAATCTCAATGCAGAGAAGATTAAAGAATTTAAAATTCCTCTTCCACCATTAGACATTCAACAAAAAATCGTTTCAGAAATAGAGGTTTTGGAGAAAAAAGAGGAAACAGTAAATAAAAGAGTTGAAGAATTAGAGAATAATATTAGAGAAATTTATTTCAGTTCAAAATCTAAATTTAAGAATGTTATTTTATCCCACGAAATTGAAATTATTGGAGGAGGTACGCCTAAGACCGGTATAGCTGAGTACTGGGATGGAGATATACCATGGCTTTCCATAAATGATTTTAAAGGAAGAAGAAAATATGTAAGTAAAACCGAAAAAAGAATAACTAAATTGGGGCTAGAAAAAAGTAGTACTAAACTTTTAAATAAAGGAGATTTAATAATATCGGCAAGGGGTACTGTAGGAGAATTAGCCATTTTGTCAATTCCAATGGCTTTTAATCAATCGTGCTACGGCTTGAGAGCAAAGAGCAATCTCACAAGCGATTATTTATATTATTGCTTGAAATTTGAAATTCAACAATTTAAAAATATCGCATATGGGGCAATCTTTGATACAATTACTACAAAAACTTTTGATTCAATTAAAATCCCACTTCCACCATTCCCCGAGCAAGAAAAGATTACTTCCGAAATAGAAAAAAACGAAACGCAAATAGAGGCATTAGAAAATGAAATAGCTGAGATTCCGAAACAAAAAGAAGCAATATTAAAGAAATGGCTGAATTAGTCTAAGATATATTAAGCGTATTCAGAAAGTGCATAAGCCAAATTTATTTTGGGTTTATGCGCTTTTTCGTGGGGGCTGTCGTGAAAATTTTGGCTTAAAAAACAAAAAGCTGAACTAAATCGTTGCATTAGTTCAGCTTTTACTCCGCTCAATATCTAATCTATTAACTGTTAGATTGTGTGGCGGAGAGAGAGGGATTCGAACCCCCGGAGCCTCGCAGCTCAACGGTTTTCAAGACCGCCGCAATCGACCACTCTGCCATCTCTCCGGCGACAAAAGTAGATTTTTTTTTTTATTATGCCAAAATTTTTCAATCAATAATTAAAAAATTTATATGTACTGTATGGATAATATCTTGTTAATCTTTGTATTATAATTAAAACATACAACCAAAACAAGCAACAGATTTATTAGTTTAAAGATATAAACCTGCATATTCGGTTTTATATTTTAGCAAAAAAGTTTGCTGTTTGACAAGTTGCGCGTATTAAAACGACTACCAACAGATAGTTCGTTTGTCCATGTTCAAAAGAAAAAGAGTATTACAGACAGCTAAAGACGTAAATAAATCTATTATTTTTAAATTCTCTAATAAATAATTTGTGTATCTTTATCGCATTAATTAATCAATATATTTATAAAAACATTCAATTCGTTAAAATATGGAAAAGGTCTATCTTTATGCTATTATTGGTCTTGCGATAGCAGTTATATTGCTGGGGGTTTGGATATTACACCTTATAAATAAGGGGAAAAAAGAGCTCGTTTATACAAAAGAGGAGCTAAATCACACTATCAAATATTTGGAATCGGAGATTAATAAGATAAAGAAAAATTTAACAAAACACACTAATTATCACGATAAAACAGATAATAAATCAAACTCTTAGTCAAAGCGCATTATCTCTGATACAGGTAGTTTAGCAATATATCTGACTGGCAGTGTCATCATTGCAAGAAGGGTTATAAACGCTACTAGGTTAATAATTACCCAGTATAGAATAGAGAAATCAACAGGAACATGCGTTAGGTAGTAGTTTGTTGCGTCAAGTTTTATAGGATGCCATGTTTTTTGTATGGTAATAAGAGCAATTCCTATAATATTTCCATAAAACAACCCCTTCCCTATAATTTGTGATGAACGTATTATAAATATTCTTTGTAGAACTTTGTTAGTTGTACCAAGTGTTTTTAATATGCCAACCACTTCGGTTCGTTCAAGTATCATTATAAGCAGTCCTGTGACCATACATGCGCCCGATACCAAAATCATAAGAATTATAATAACATATACATTAACGTTTTGCATCTCTAACCAGTCGAATATTTGTCGTTGACTTTCGGTTATGGCAATTGCTCGCATGGCTGATTTGTTTTCATCAAAAGCTAATGTTGTAATGTGCCGTACTTCTGATGTAACCTCATTAATATCATCAAATTTATGTAAAAAAACCTCGAATCCTGATATTTCGTCTTCACTCCAGCCGTTAAGTCTTTGTATGTGACGCAAATCGCACAATACAAATAACTCATCGAACATTTCGAAACTTGTGTCGAAAATACCGCTGATAACAAAATTTCGTACACGTACGGGCTTTTGCATAAAATACGTCGGTAGTCGATCATTCAATTTTAAATTGAGTTTGTTTGCAACCGTTTTTGATATAACAACCTGATTACTAATAGATGAATCACTTATAATTGGCAAAAATCCCTCGACCATATATGCTGAAAAAAATGTTGTGTCGTAATCGGTCGATATGCCTTTTAATACTATTGCCTGTAACTCTGTGTCTAATCTAACTATTCCGGGTTTAGTTGCAAATTTTTGTATATGTTTTATTTCAGGAATTTCTCGGATTTTTTCTAAAGCAGGTTGATTTTCTGTAATAGGATTACTGTCATGTGACAAGTTCATATCAAAATTTATCAGATTTATGTGAGATGAAAAACCCGATATTTTCTCGCTTATTTCGCGTTTATAACCTATGACAATACTTATTGACACTAACATTACAGCCATACCGAGAGCTATTCCTATTATTGAAATTTTCAACATAGGAGTCGATAAATTCTCGGCTTTGCTACCCGACTTGAACAACCTTCCAACTATAAAGCGTACAAATTGCATTATTTTGTATATTTTAGCATCAAAATCCTTATCAAACTAAAACATGGTTAAAGTTGGCAAAATTACCACTTTGTTCAGTTTTTTCTACTTTTTTACCAAAATAGTTGCGTTTAGCCAAATTATTCCTGGTGCAGAACGAATTGACAAATATATCAACTTATTGACAAATAAAAACATAGCTATAATAACCAATCACACAGGATTAGTTTCAGGCATACATATTGTTGACACGTTATTATCGTTGGACATAAAAGTTGAGAAAATTTTTTGTCCCGAGCATGGTTTTAGAGGTGTAGCCGATGCCGGTCAAAATATCGAAAATAGTAGGGATTCTATAACAGGTATATCAATTGTTTCTTTATATGGAAATAAGAAAAAGCCTTCGAAAGAGGATCTGAAAAACATAGACGTACTACTATTTGATCTTCAAGACGTTGGTGTGAGATATTATACTTACATTAGCACTCTACACTATGTTATGGAATCTGCTGCAGAAAATCTAAAACCATTAATTGTGTTAGACAGACCTAATCCTAACGGATTTTACATTGATGGCCCTGTTTTAGACACATCGCTTAGTTCATTTGTTGGGATGCACCCCATACCAGTAGTTTACGGTATGACTATCGGTGAATTAAGTAAAATGATTAATGGCGAAGGCTGGCTTAAAGATGACAATAAGTGCAATTTAAAAGTTGTTGAATGTTTGAACTATATGCACGACAGCAAATACGAGTTGCCTGTACCTCCATCTCCGAACTTGCCAAACATGGCTTCGATATATCTTTATCCGTCACTTGGTTTTTTCGAAGGCACAGTAGTTAGTGCGGGACGAGGAACTCAGTTTCCTTTTCAAATATATGGACACCCTCTTATAAAAGAGCATACGTTTGCTTTTACTCCTGAGCCGATGAAAGGAGCTGGCTCTCCCAAATTTAAGGGAGTTAAATGCTATGGCGAAGATTTACGAAACTCTCAGATTGCAAAAGGAGAAAGTAACGAAATAGAATTGAGTTTTCTTGTAAATGCCTTTCAAAATCTCAATCTACCAGATTTTTTTAATAGCTATTTTAAATTTTTAGCTGGCAATAAATCATTGCAAAAACAAATTGAAGAAGGTGTTGATATAAAGCTCATTAAGGATAGCTGGAAAATTGATATTGAGATATTTAAACAAAAGAGGGATAAATACTTAATTTACAAATAGACAGAAATGAGTTCCAAAACTAAAAGAAAAGGTGCATCAAAAATTGTCGCATATTCGGGAATTTTATTGATAATAATTTTCGGAACACTCTCATTTTTAGGTTATTTGATTACGCCCGACTCATCTCCAAATGCAAACAGCCAACTTGCCACTATATCATTACAAAACCCCGGAACAACCGTTAAAGCACTGAAAGTCAAAAACAACAATATTACACAAAAAAAGAGTATTTTTCATAAATGGCTATGGGGTGCGGACTATGAATATAGATTGATTCCATACGATTCTTTAAAATGGGACAATATCTCGGTCACTATATATGAAAAAAGCGATGGCAATTCCAATCATGTTTTTGAACAAACACTACTCTACCACGATATTTTATTTCAAGTTTCAGAACCTGAAAATTATATCATAAAAGGTGATATGGTTGTTTTTACGGATATCACAGGAAAAAAGCTGGAGGAAAACTTTATCGATATGCGTAAGACAATTAATGAGCAAAACTTAGTAAAAAAACGTTATCTATTAGGTACCGATCGTTTTGGTAGAGACATGTTAAGCCGTTTGATAATTGGCGGAAGAGTATCGTTATCGGTTGGTTTTGTAGCGGTACTTGTTTCATTAGTAATAGGAATTTTATTAGGCTTAATATCAGGATATTACGGTGGAGTTATTGACAAGTTAATTGTTTGGGTAATTAATGTTTTTTGGTCTGTTCCTACTCTTTTACTGGTTATTGCTGTTTGCATGGCTCTTGGAAAGGGATTTTGGCAAATTTTTCTTGCTATTGGGCTTACGATGTGGGTTGAAGTGGCACGTGTAGTGAGAGGAAAGGTTTTACAACTCAAAAACATGGAGTACATTGAGGCAGCAAGAGTTTTAGGTTTTTCAGATTTTAGGATTATGTTAAGACATTTGCTTCCGAACATTGTAGGTCCTATTATGGTGATTTCGGCATCGAATTTTGCGGCGGCAATATTAATCGAAAGCGGTTTAAGTTTTTTGGGAATTGGAATCGAACCGCCTGCACCAACTTGGGGCGCTATGATACGCGATCATTATGGTTATATTATAGTTGGTAAGGCTTGGCTTGCAATGACTCCTGGTATTGCTGTAATGGCAATGGTTTGGGCTTTTACCGTGTCGGGGGATTATTTAAGGAGGGTTTTTAA
Organism: Salinivirgaceae bacterium; assembly: GCA_035407925.1. Taxonomy (GTDB): domain Bacteria; phylum Bacteroidota; class Bacteroidia; order Bacteroidales; family Salinivirgaceae; genus JAAYQU01. The sequence continues at coordinate 11,787 of DAOOBP010000016.1, read as the reverse complement.
AGTTGATTAGATAAAAAATAGGAAAACATTTATTTAATTTGTTAACTTTGCCGTTATATAGAAATATTCATTAATACGTTAATCAACAAAATATCAGATTATGAACAAATTAACAAACATTTTAATTTTACTGACCATATTTGCAGTTTCTGTTAGCGCACAAGAACACGAATTAAGCAAAATGGATGATAAATCAGAACAAGAACTCACTTCAGAACAACAAAAAGAGACAATAATAGGCGCTCAATTAGACGTACTGTTAAAAACAGATAACACCTGGGTGGTTAACAATGAAAAGTATATTACCTTAACTACAGAAAACGGAGAAAAATATGTTCTGTTCGCAGATGGTAAATGGAGCGACATAATGATAGTAAAAGATATTGACGAAAACCCTCACGATACTGCTCAAGAACGCGAATTAAGCAACATAAATGATAAGTTGGAACAAAAGGATACAATATTAAGTGTTCAATTAAACATACTGTTAAAAACAGATAGCACTTGGGTCGTAAACAATGAAAAGTATATCAAATTGACAACAGAAAACGGGAAAAAATATGTTCTGTTTGCTAATGGTAAATGGAGTGACATAATAACAGTAAAAGATATTGACGAAAACTCTTACGATGCAGCTAAGATTGGCAAATATTACTGGACTTTACAAAACTTACAAACAACTAAGTATAACAATGGCGCTGCAATCACTTTTGCCCCAGCAAATAACGATGCGTGGAGAAGCAGTACGGGCGCATATACCAATGTTGAAGACAAGCCCGAAAACAAAGGTAAACAGGGTTTGCTATATAGTTGGCATGCCGCAGATAATCCAAATTTGTGCCCAAAAGGATGGAGTGTTCCAACTGAAACAGAATGGCTTGACCTGCTAAATTATGTTGGAGGTTCGAGCGCTGCTGGTAAAGAGCTAAAATCAACAGATGGGTGGAGGGCTTTTGAAGGAAGCGATAAAAAAACAGCTGGTGAAGATAATTATATGTTTAATGCGATACCAACTGGTTATAGACAATTACACGCCGATAAAAGAAATTTCTATCAAGTTGGTGGCGAGGCTACATTTTGGAGTAAGACTTCAAAAACAAAATCACAAGCTGTCTCAATAACATTCACTCTTAATGAAAATGTAATAAGAGGACACTGGCCCAAAGAGTTTGGTAGATCTATTAGATGTATTAAAAAATAATTTAAAACAGTCCAAAAATTTACTTAAACTTGAGACCCACTGTTTTATGTGGGTCTTTTTTTGGTGCGCCACACATACCATACATCTATAGGGCGTAATACCAATTGTAATTAAAAAAAGGTCCAATCTTTTTTAAATTTTACAGATGTAATGGATCTTCACAGATTTTTATCTGTGTAAATCTGTTTAATCCGCGTGCTCAGTGTTCTAACTTTTATTGCATTGTGACAATTTCGTCCCGGTCTGGACCCACAGAAACATAAGTAACAGGCACATTCACAAAATCTTCAATAAATTTCACAAACTCTAAAAACCGTTTGGGAAAATCGTTTTTACTACGAATTTTGTTTATTGGCGAGTTCCAGCCTTTTAAGGTCTTGTAAACAGGTTCGATTTTTCTATCAGTATCGAATGGAAATCTGTCTGTCTCTTTTCCATCAACGATATATTTTGTACACACCTTAACCTCTGAAAAGGTGTCCATAACGTCAGATTTTGTTAGTAGCAATTGCGTAACACCATTAAGCATTACAACATATTTAAGCGCCACTAAATCAAGCCATCCGCAACGGCGTGGTCGCCCAGTAGTGCTACCATATTCGCGACCAATATCGCGGAGTTTTTGTCCAGCCTCGTCGAACAGCTCAGTTGGGAAAGGACCAGAACCAACGCGCGTGCAGTATCCTTTTACAATACCAATAACTTCGCCGATTCGATGAGGCGCAATCCCCATTCCTGTACAGGCTCCGCCACAAGTTGTGTTCGATGATGTTACAAACGGATACGAACCAAAATCAATATCCAACATCGAGCCTTGAGCGCCTTCGCCTAATATCCGTTTATTGCTCTCTAACAAGTGGTTAATCTCGTATTCAGAGTCGATAAATTCAAATTCGCGCATTGTTGGTAATGAATTGAAAAACATCTCCTCACGTTCAGCCAAGTTAAGTTCTTCTTTTACAGGCAATAACACAGATTCGTACATAGTACGAGCCTCATAGTATTTATCTTTAAAATCCGGACGCTCTATATCTCCAACCCTTAAACCCTCACGTCCAATCTTGTCGCGATATGCAGGTGCAATGCCTTTAAGAGTAGAACCAATTTTTTTGTCACCCTTAGCATTTTCGCTTATAGCATCTAAAAGCGGATGGAAAGGTAAAATCAAGTGTCCTTTACGGCTGATTTTCAAGTTATTTACAGGATTTACTCCAATGTTTCTTAATCCCTCTATCTCCTTTTTAAAGATAATAGGGTCAATTACAACACCATTGCTAATAATGTTTAAGCAGTTTGGGTGAAAAATCCCTGAAGGTATAAGATGTAGTACATGTTTGCGTTGATTAAACTCCAAAGAGTGTCCGGCATTTGGACCACCTTGAAATCTTACAACTACGTCATAATTAGGGGTTAAGACATCAACACCTTTTCCTTTGCCTTCGTCTCCCCATTGCAATCCAAGTAATACATCTATTTTGTTCATTGTTCTTATCTTTTCTTATTTTAATATTATGTTTAGACTTTGTTACAACAAAACACAAAAAAAACATAAACGACTGATATTTAGCTGACTAAACCACAATCGTTTATTTAAATTTAACACTCGGTTTTGTCGGTCGAATATAGCAATAATTTTATATACAATTAATGATTTTGGTAATCGTTTTATCAACATTAGCTACACATCAATCCCAAAACCTTTAACTATATTAAACCATTAAGTTTTTCACGATTTGCAATCGAACCTCAAAAAAAATAACTTTGTAGCCTTAACTGACAGCTTATAAAGTTTGAAAAAGAAAAATGCTAAATACTCATAATCAAACTATTGCAATTTAGTTATATAATAGAAGTTAAGGAACATTAATGTTACAATTACTAATGATGAATTACGAATTGGGAATTAGTATCTGTTCATTATTCGTAATTGTTAATTGCTTTTAACTTTTAACTATTTTGCTTTAACTATTTGTATCTTTGTAGGCTAACGATCAACGTATCATGGAAAAACACAAAGCTGGTTTTGTAAATATCATAGGAAATCCGAACGTGGGCAAATCAACCCTGATGAACAGGTTGGTTGGCGAGAAGCTATCTATTATTACTCCCAAGGCACAAACCACGCGACATCGTATTTTTGGTATTATCAACGGAGACGATTTCCAGATTGTGATTTCCGATACACCGGGCATAATAAATCCGCACCATTCGCTACACAAAAGCATGATGCAATTTGTTGAAACAGCAATAAAAGATGCTGATATTGTGCTATATATGACCGATATTTATGATAATCCCGAAAAGAATCCCGTTTACGTTGAAAAAGTTTGCAAAATAGACTTGCCTACATTGGTGATAATCAACAAAATAGACTTGAGCGATCAACAAGAGGTTGAAAAAAAGGTTGAGGAGTGGAAACGATTAATACCCAATGCCAGCGTACTTCCTGTATCGGCACAGTACAATATGAATGTGGATTTAGTGCTGAAATATATTTTAAATAATCTGCCTGAGGGTGAAGCATATTATCCAAAAGATACATTAACTGACAAAACAATGCGTTTTATTGTGTCAGAGATAATCCGCGAAAAAATATTCTTAAATTACCATAAAGAGATTCCGTATAGCGTTGAAGTAGTTGTTGATAGCTATAAAGAATCTGAAAAAATGGTACGTATCGAGGCAACGATTTTTACCGAACGCGAGAGCCAAAAACGGATAATTATTGGTCATAAGGGCGAGATGATAAAACGTGTTGGTATCGAGGCGCGCGCTGATATTGAGGCGTTTATAGAGCAACACGTATATTTGGGATTACAAGTAAAGGTCGATCCCGATTGGAGAAACAACAGCCAACGTCTTGCGAGATTTGGCTACATTAATTAAACAATAAAGGACAAAACAGATGTCAGGAATAATTGCAATAGTTGGACGACCAAATGTCGGAAAATCAACACTTTTTAATAGGTTAGTGGGCAGGCGTGCTGCCATTGAAAACGAGGAGGCAGGCGTAACCCGCGACCGACATTACGGTAAATGCGAGTGGAACGGGGTAGAGTTTTCTCTTATAGATACCGGGGGCTATGTTGTTGGAAGTGAGGATGTTTTCGAAAGTGAAATAAGAAAACAGGTATTAGTTGCCGTAGAAGAGGCTGACGCTCTGATTTTTGTTTTAGACGTTCAAACAGGTGTAACAGATTTAGATACAGCTGTAGCAGACGTTTTAAGACGATATCCCGACAAAAAAATATTTCCCGTTGTCAACAAAGTTGATAATAACGAACTTTTGTTGCAATCATACGACGCATATACGTTAGGATTCGAGAAAATATATCAGGTTAGCTCGCTAAGTGGTTATGGTACAGGCGATTTGCTCGACGACGTTGTCGAAGCACTACCAAAAGAGGTAAAGCCAGAGGACACAGACGATCTTCCACGTATAGCTATTGTTGGTCGCCCGAATGTTGGAAAATCATCGTTAGTCAATCTTTTGTTAGAAGACGAACGTTCGATTGTCACTCCAATTGCTGGAACCACACGCGATTCCATACACACGCGCTTTAATAAATATGGACACGACTTTATACTTATCGATACCGCAGGATTGCGAAAAAAAGCCAAAGTGCACGACGATGTCGAGTTTTATTCGGTAATGCGAACAATAAGAGTAATTGAAGATTGTGATGTTTGCGTACTTATGTTAGACGCGACCATTGGCATTGAAGCACAAGATTTGTCGATTCTGAACGTTATATTGAAAAATCGTAAAGGCTTGGTTGTACTTGTTAATAAGTGGGATTTGGTCGAGAAAGAGAAGAATATTGACGTTGAATTTGAAAAAAGCATAAGACAACGCACAGCTCCGTTTGTTGATTATCCAATTCATTTTGTTTCTGCACTAACAAAACAGAGGGTTTTAAAATCGTTAGATTCTGTTGTACAGGTATATGAGAATAGAAAACAGAAAATCCCCACATCAAAACTTAACGATATAATGCTGCCTGAAATAGAGGCGTTTCCGCCACCGGCAATTAAGGGAAAGTATATCAGAATAAAATATATAACTCAGCTACCCACAAAAACACCGCAAATTGCATTTTATTGTAATTTGCCACAATACGTTAAAGAGCCATACAAGCGGTTTTTAGAAAATAAAATCAGAGGTCATTTTGATTTTTCAGGTGTGCCAATTGAAATTTATATGCGAAAGAAATAGTAACTTTGGTAAAGTTTTAAATTAAATAACATGGACGTAATAATTGAAATAGCTAAATGGTTATTGCCCGCATTGATGGTTTTTCTGGCAGTGTGGATTGTTTTTAATCATGTAAAGAATAGCGACAAGCGGCGCTACTCCTATGAATTGCGATTAAAAGAGAAACGAGCTATTTTGCCCGCACGGCTGCAAGCGCACGAAAGAATGATGTTGTTTCTTGAGCGAATTAGTCCTGAAGCGTTGATAATGAGGTTTCAAAGACCAAATTTAACAGTACAGCAACTGCACTCCACGCTTTTAAAAACAATACGGCAAGAGTGGGATCATAATGTTGCACAACAGCTATATCTGTCTGACAAGGCTTGGACGTTGATTAAAAACTCACGCGAAAATATTGTGAAGCTTATAAATACTGAAGCTGGCAAATTAAAACCAACAGACCCTTCAATGCAATTGAGTCAAAGAATATTGGAGGAGTGTTCCGGCGAACAACCACTTAATGCCGATGCTATAAGGGTACTCAAAGAAGAGGTTAGAAAACTGTTTTAATCTGTATTTGCATTTCTTTTACTGTACGGCATATTCAAATAGGAGAAAATGATATATAATTCCCGTATTATCAACCTTTTAGATATTAAAACCCCCTTAATAGTTGCCCCGATGTATCTCGTAACGAACGAAGATATGGTTATTGCTGCTTGCAAAACCGGAGCAACAGGCGCAATACCAGCAATGAATTGGGCAACTCCCGAGCTAATGCAAAAGGGAATAACAAAAATAAAATCGCAAACTAATAAACCTTTCGGGATAAATATTATTACACACTCATCGAATCCTAAACTTAATGAGCAGTTGCAAGTGTGTATTGATAAACAAGTTAGCTTTATTATAACATCGTTAGGAAATCCCGAAGCAGTTATAAAAAAGTGCAAACAACACGGTATAAAAGTTTTCTGTGATGTTGTTGACGAAAGACACGCCAAACGCCTTGAGGAAGCAGGTGCAGATGCCCTGATAGCAGTCAACAAAAATGCAGGAGGGCACGCTGGAGCCTTATCTCCTGAAACGTTAATTAAACGTTTGCTAAGCGAGGTTTCAATACCAATAATTTCGGCTGGAGGTGTTGCTACAACCGAGCAACTACAACACATATTTGATCTGGGAGCCGAAGCCGTAAGCGTGGGAACGGTATTTATTGCTACCCACGAATGCAGTGTCTCTGACGAGTATAAACAGGCTGTTATTCAATACACTGCAAAAGATATTGTTATGACTGACCGACTGTCAGGAACTCCGTGTGCCGTGATAAATACGCCTTACGTAAAAAAAATCGGAACCAAGCAGAACCTTTTGGAAAGAATTCTAAATAGAAACAAAAAGCTAAAACGACACCTAAAACAGTACGCCTACTCACGAGGAATGAAAATGTTGAAAAGAGCTGCATTTAGCGCCACCTATCAAACCGTTTGGGTTGCCGGACCTTGTATAGAACACGTTAATCGCATTAAAAGCGTAAGCGACACAATAAAGGATATTGTTGGTAGCGTGGAGTTTAGCGACCGAAAAAACAATGAGCAATGCTTGCACTGAGCGTAGTCGAAGTGAACAATTACGAATTATGAATTACGAAATACGAGCGATAGGCATTTTGTAATTCTTCATTCGTAATTCTTCGACAAGCGAAGCGGCAAAGCCAATGACGTAATTGGAGCGCGGTTTTAAATCTTAACTTTCATTAACTTCTATTATATAACTAAATTGCAATGGTTTGATTATTAACACTTAACATTTTTTCTTTTTCAAACTTTATAAGCTGTCGGTTGAGGCCACAAAGTTATCTTTTTTGATGTTCGATTGCAAATCGTGAAAAACTTAATGGTTCAAAATATTAATTGCTAATTGCTAATTGAAAAAGTAATATTTTCTGTAAATTTGTAAACAAAAAACTGAATTTGAACGTTCAATTCATAACTATCAGAACTTAAAATAATCTAAACAATTAAAAGCCTTCAACAAAAATGGAAATCAGTTTACAGAACACGAAATTAGAACTTATTCAATGGCTTACGACATTGGAGGATAGAGAGATTATTCAAAAGATTTTAGATTTGAAGAATTGTGAAGATTGGTGGGATAAAATAAGCGAAGATGAAAAAAAGTCTATTGAGAAAGGTATTTCAGATGCCAATTTAGGCAAACTAAATTCACACGACAAAGCCCGTGAAATTTATGGAAAATGGCTATAAAATTTTATGGACAAACAACGCTTTGCTTGAATTACAAAAAACCTGCGACTATCTTGAAGCGAATTGGACTGAACGGGAATTAAGAAAGCTATCGATACAAATAGATAAAACACTACGTTTAATTGCAAAAAATCCGAAAATCTTTCAACAATCAAGGCAAAAGGGTATAAGAAGATCCGTTGTTATGAAATATAATACGCTCTATTACAGAGAAATTGAAGAAAGCAAAGTTGTCGAAATTCTATCGTTTTTTTCTAATAGACGAGACCCACGTTAATCAATTAGCAATTAGTAATGCGACTCACTGAGCGTAGTCGAAGTGTGCAATGAATAATTACGAATGCGGTAACTGAGCCTGTCAAAGTGACCTCATAGATAACTTTATGGTGGCTTCGACTTCGCTCAGCCATCGAGAACGGTCGCTGAGCGAAGTCGAAGCGACCATTTAGACAGTGACAATCTGTTCAATCTGTGTTATCTGTGTTCCAATAGTTAATTGAGTATGTAAATCATTTTCCTAACAACCTCAAAATCACATTCATACCAATTATAGTCGTCGGTATCCGTAGTTGAGCTTAGTTTTACCCGTGACAATGGTTCCATTTTGCTTTTAACCAGTTGCTTACCTGAAAAGTGTACCTCGCGGGCTTTTGTAGTGTTTAGAATTTCTAAAACATTTTTGGGAGAGATTCCCCCTCCGGGTAAAATTGTAATTTTATTGGCTGCTCGCTTTACTAATTCTGAAAGTGTTTGTAGTCCTTCAAAGGCACTACTTTTCCCTCCCGAGGTTAAAATTCTGTTTACTCCGCAATTAATAAGTTCGTCCAACGATGAGAACAAGTCGCGTGATATATCAAATGCCCTATGAAACGTAACTTGCATTGGATAAGCAGTTTCCACGACCGTTTTTACGAAATCTGTGTCAATATCACCACTTTGAGTAAGCGCTCCTACGACAATACCGTCAACATCTGTGATTTTACAGAATTTAATATCCTCTAAAATTATCTCTTTCTCAAATTCGGAGTATAAAAAGTCGCCGATACGTGGTCTAATCATTACATGTAGCTTGCAATCAACGCTTTGCCGAACAAGTTTTATGCTTGCCGCAGATGGAGATAATCCACCCTCAGAGTAGCCTGAGCATAATTCTATCCTGTCAGCGCCTGCCTGACATGCAACTATAGCCGATTCGGGAGTAAATACGGCAACTTCTAAAAGCGTACGGTTTTGTGACATAACATGTGTGATTTTTGATTTCGGAGGGTTCTATATGGAACACAGAACACACTGATTAAACGGATTTACAAAGATTTTGGATTTCTAATTTTCTAATGTTTTATTGTTGAACGCGACTTGATATTATTTTACCCCTACGGGGTTCATTATCTCTTGATTTTCTTATATATCTATTATCTTGTCATCCCTTCGGAATTTTTTTGTATTGTTATGCCTTAAAAGACACAAAGGTTAGGTTAAATATCTGAAAATCAACATTTATATTTGGTTATTTATTTTGTTTAATCTTCACTTCCTATGGATTAAATAATTGTATCCCAATGAACACAAAGAGCAACCAAACCCTGAATGTGTAAAATAATTATATCTCATTGAATATAAATAGCATCCAAACCCCGAAAGGGTGAAATTATTATAGCCCAGTAAATACCAAACACTAATTAAACCCTGAAGGGGTGACATAATCAATCTGTCCATCAATTTAATTTCAATCAATATGCACTTGAGTGTTTGAGTTTACAAACAAAATGTTCCCTAATTTATCGTACCCCGAGAAAACCTCCTCGCCACTATGTTTTATACTTTCATGTAAGAAACCTATAAGCGTAAGAGCCGCATCGCTCGAATATTTGTTAATTATCTCTTTAACAGGCACATCACTCTCTCTGATTACAATTTCTACGTTTTGGTGCGTTATTGGTAATCGACCTGTTGTAATTAGATCGTTCATTTTAGCATAGACAGAATCGATATCTTCTTCTTTGCACAACTCGTATATTTTTATATTACTTTTTTTCCAATCTGGGTGCCCAAGAATAATAAAACTAAGCAGTATCATTAGGTTTGCATTGTCTGCGTCGCTACTCTTTATCCAAATATGTATTCCGTTTTTGTAGTAAAAGGGCTTACGGCTTGCTGCTAAAATACAAATATCAAAATCGCCGGCGTTAACAAGTCTTATATTTGGAATAATTTCGCTTAGCTCTTTAGGATCTTCTTTGTCGTAATCAAAAATAACCATATTATTCTCCATTCCCGCAATTCCAGGTATCTGTATGGCTTGTGCTACAGCTGACGTGTTTGATGGCGAAATTATTGTATCGAGATAGACACTATTTTCGGTCTCTATGTTTTTCAAAATTTTTTCAAGTTCAAACTTCGATTGCTCGTAAGTCTCGCTTGAGTAGTAGCCGTCTATATGGTGTAAATAGGTGCCAAAACCATATTTAAATGATATCCAGTTAATTAATCTAAATGCGTTATCGTATTTGAACGAGTTTTTGGAGATACAAATTGCACTTGGTCGCCACTCTTTTTCAGATTTTGAAAACCGTTGACGCTGCATATAAACCTGTAAACGTCTGTTTATCTGGAAAATAGAGTTGGCGAAAATTGCCGCTAAGCCTTTTCTATCTTTATGATAGTTGTCGATATATATATACAAGGTTGCCATAACTGTAAATGCTATTACTGTATATATTACGCTGATTTTAAACATAATCCATACCGATGCAACGAACCCAATCAGTGAAAATATCCACTTAGATTTAAAAGAGGGGCGGTATGAGGGAGATGACCCAAAATGATTAAGGAACGATATTAGACAAATAGTACCGTAAGTTACCATAAAAAACATTGAGATTATTTGTGCTACAAAGTCAACATCGCCTATAGCAACGAAAGCCAGGGCTATTGCGCAAGTTACTAATGACGCGTTCGCTGGCTCGTTGTCTGATTTTCTACTTGATCCCAACCACCTGTTTATTTTCTGTGCTGGGAATGAATCATCATTTGCCAATGCCTGCAAAGTTCGTGGTGCAACCAATATTGACCCTAGTGCTGATGATAATGTACATGCTGCCAATCCCACAGGAGTAGATATGTTTCCGCAAACTGCAATTTTTGACATAATTAGCTGGTCAGCAAGTAACTCTTCAGCAGATGCCGATATTGCAAGTTTATATGCTACGAAGAAATATATTATCATGCCAACGAGTGTAGCTGATATTGTGCCTATAGGAATTGATTTTCCAGGGTTTCGCAAATCGCCTGAAAGCCCAACACCTGCTGTCATACCTGTAAATGCGGGGAATGCAATTGCAAATACAATAAAAAAGGAGTCGGAATTACGGAACTGAAAATTGGAAATAAAGTGCGATGTCTCGTCAATATTTTCAGGTTTACCAATAAAGAAAAGTAAAAGTGATATCCCTATTAAGGCACAAATAACATATAGTGCTTTAATACCCATGTTTGCACCTTTCTTGAATATTAAAACTGATAGTATCAACATTGCAGGAATACCAATAATCTGTCTTGGCAACCATATACCATGGTTGACAAGTAGATAATCGAACATAAACGAAAACGTTTCTGTAAAGGCAATAATATAAAAGGCAACGCCAATGGCTTGCGATAAAAAGAGAGAAATTCCAATTGTAGCTCCAATATTAAGACCAAAAGAGCGTGAAATAATATAATATTCGCCACCTCCTTCAACACGTTTGTTTGTAGCAATTTCTGACAGCGCTAATGATGTAGGGATTGTTACAGTGTGACCAAGCAGAATAATAAATACAACCCCTATAAAACCCAGAGTGCCAACTGCATAACCAAAACGTAAAAACAGTATGGCTCCTAATATTGTTGATATTGCTGTAAAAAATACTGGTGCCGTTCCAAATTTTTTTTCCATGTCCGCCAAATGTGTTAATATTTTTTAAAAGTCAACGCAAGAAAAAATTGCGTTGACTTTATGTTTTTATGGAAAGTATTATTTCAAATTAAAATTCCGTCTTATTTCAGACCAAGAACTTCTGCTCCCTGGTTAAATCTAATATCAACAGGAATACCTGCAGAGTTTATTTTATCCAAATCAGATTGTA
>DAOOBP010000015.1:0-32354 GCA_035407925.1 Salinivirgaceae bacterium | reverse complement strand
GTGGATTGAAAATAGATATGCTTGCAGCTACGCACGGTCCTATATGGCGTAAAAATCTCAACTATATTCTAAACAAATACGATTTGTGGTCAAAATATCAGCCAGAGGAGAAAGGTGCAGTTGTCGTATTTGGTTCAATGTATGGAAATACAGAAGTAATGGCAGATGCAATAGCTCGCGAACTTTCGGTTAATGGAGTTAAAAACATAAGAGTATATGATTCAAGTAAAACACACAAATCGTATATAATTAGCGACATTTGGAAATATAATGGTTTGGTTTTGGGTAGCTGTGCTTATAATGCAGGAATTTTTACTCCCATGGGAGATTTAATAAATAGTTTGGAAGCGATAGGAGTTAAAAACAGACATGTAGCTCTTTTTGGCTCTTCAAGCTGGGGTGGTGGAGGATTGCGTGTTTTAGAAAAATGGGCAGAAAATATGAAGTTTGAAACCATTGAACCAAAACCTGAGGTACGTTGCTCACCAAAACTGAATGACATTGAGTTGTGCAGTCAAATTGGTCGAGAAATGGCAAAAGTTATTCTCGAACAGTAGTTCTTTTACAAAAAGTAATTATTTATCTTAATAGGTTAATTTCTTAAACAATAGTAAAATGAACAACTATTTAGTAGAAAGCACACACTCTTCACCCAAAATACAACTTGATGCACAAAAGGGCACGTTGCTCATAGTTGGAAGATCAATCCCAGAAAACGCTATGAAAATCTATAAACCTGTAATGGAATGGATTGAGCAATATTCAGTTAAGCCTAAAAAGCGGACTACTATAACTATTCAACTCAGCTTTTTCAATACAAGTACTTCTAAATATTTAATGGAGCTTTTAAAACGTTTTGAAGATGTTTGTAAACAAGGTTTTGACGTAATCGTAGATTGGCATTGTGATGACGAAGATATTCTTGATATTGTCCAGGATTATAAAGCCTTAGTTAAAGTACCCGTGAATATAATCGCCTCAGAAAACATATCTAATAACTAGTCATAATATCCTAAAAATAAGCAATAGAAGTTGCGGGGGTAAAAGCAATCGACTAAGTGCAATTAGCAATTAATATCATAAAATTGGTTTACTAATATCAATTGATTATTAATTGCACATTGTTCATTGTTAATAGCTTTCCTAGTCAGGGAAGATCAACATTGGAATATCGGCTTGTGCAAGCATTTCGCGAGTTAGTGATGGGTTAAATATTCTAGCCCAAGCGCTTCTTTTTCTCATTGTTAAAGCAAAAAGGTCAATATCATTATCCATGATATATTTTTTGAACGTCTTGCTAACATCTTTGGAATGCACTAGCTCGTAGTCGATAGGGGCATTTTTAACAACTTTAGATAGATACTCTTTAAGTTGATTAAACACTGCTTTTACTATTGAACTATCAGGTTCGTCACAAGCGTATATGCATTTTATTGAAACATTAAAGCTGCTTACAAGCGCTAGCAATTTACGTATTGATGCTGCGTCTTTTCCGTCTAAGTGAGCAGCATAGACAATTTTATTTACATTTGTTGGCTCACTTAAGTAAGCTTTTTCGGGCAAAACAAGAATAGGAATATTGGTGTTTCCAGCAACTTTTACAGCAATATTTCCAACCAACTCGATACTCTCAAATCCCCTACTGCGAGTACCCATAACAATTAATGAAGGTTTGTCTTGTATTGCTGTTTCAACTATTCCAGAATTGATATATCCTTCGCGAAGCGCATATCCTAAGCGGACATTATTCAGGTTTTGTTCATTTATGAAATTTCTAATTTCGTTATAAAAATTTAACAATTTCGACCTAGCTTCCTTTTGTATCATTTGAGTATTATATTCGAAATCGATTTGAATACTGCCAACATCTCTAAAGGGTATCATATCGATAGTGGGAGAGTGGTAAACGTGCAATAGCTTAACCTCTGCATGAAATATTTCAGCAAGTCTGACAGCGAACTTGGCTGCATTAGCTGAAATTGCAGAAAAATCAATGGGAACAAGTATTTTGCCAGGAATAAGTTCGCTATTCTTAGCTGGCGCTTGTTTAGAAAGAAGTTTAATGGCTTTTTCAACATCTGACTCTTTAATAATCAATTTCACTCCGTCAGCTACATTTGGTTGAATAAGGTTAACATTTCGTATTGAACACTCAATACCATTTGACTCCAAAAAGCTCTTTAAAATAACGGCTCGGGAATATTTTTCAGTTGCAATTGTAATTAATTTTTGTTCCATAATTATGCCCCTCTTTTTATTTATATAACATAGTTTAGTTTTTATTGTTTACTTTTTTGAAAAAATAGTATGATTTGATTATTTACCACCTTAACTTAAACTAAGCAAATTATTAATTTCATTCTTTACTTTATTTATTTTGTTTTGCGCTAAGTCTATTTTAGTCAATAATTTAGGATTATCAATTATTTGTTTACATGCAACTATTCCTTCTGAAAGCAACAAACTCTTCTCCTTTTTACTCAAACTATCCAAAACCGTAATAGGGTATAAGTTCTGTTTTTCAATTAGCTCTTTTAGTCCTTCTCCAGACGGATAATCCCACGACAGTAGGTTTATTCCAGTACATTTGGCATATTCAATTGAATCATCAGAAAATCGAGCATTTGTTATAATCCATGTTTTGAAAATGGTGTTTTGGTACTTACGTAAAGATTTTCGTTTGTTTATAATATCTTCAACTCTCGATTTTACGTAAAGTGAAACCTGCGCACCGATTTTTCTACCTCGATCGACAGAGTATTTACATTCGCAGAAATGTTGTTCATTTTCTTTGGTTGCGATTACGTCCATTTCGTGATTTAAACAACAACCTTCGACAACAATACCAACTTCGCATGAGAATCCCGAATTTTGGAATATCATTCCTATTAACCGCTCAAAAGGATATCCAGTAGGACCAAGCTCAAGCATAGCTTGCTTTAGCTTATACCGTGCTGCAGATACGGCTTCTAAACGACGCATGTTCTTAAAAGCCCGATTGTAAATCATTTTTGTAGTTATACCGTTATAAATCCATTTTGTAATATCGTTTATAACTGTTTTTATTATTTCATCATTAGCGCCAGCTCTTCGCAAAGAGTTTATAAGTTTATTGACATCAAACAGTTCTGTTTCTCCACTTGCCTTTTTTATTGTTATTTTTTTTGACAACATATCTTTTTATTTTCTATCACAAATGTACACAAAAGTTAAAAGCGATGCACTTAGTCGCTGAACAAAGTCGAAGCGGCGCACTGAGCAAAATCGAAGCGGTGTACTGAGCGAAGCCGAAGTATGTCGAAAAGTTAAAAGTAGAAAATATAGATGACCTTTGTGATCGTCCGAAACAATATTGTTGTTGTCGAGAGTAATTGAAAATCAAGAAGTTGTATAGACGAAGCGTGCTCCGTATCCACATTACGAAAAACTTCAATTAATTTTAAGCACAATTGTATGACTGTGGCAATCATTAAATTTAGTATCTTGCGGGCTTAAAAAATTAGGCCAAATCAAATTTGTTATTTTTCATTTAGATTATTAAATTTGTAAGGTGTAGGGAGATAAATTAGATATCAGTATGGATTTTTCATTTATTGTAGCAATAATATTGGCTTACCTTATTGGAAGTATTCCTACTGCAGTTTGGATTGGGAAAAAGTATTATGGTGTTGACGTACGTGATTACGAAAGCGGAAACGCTGGCGCCACAAATACATTTAGGGTATTAGGGAAAAAAGCAGGCATTGTTGTACTTATAATTGATATTCTTAAAGGATTTATTGCAGTATATTTAACTCAATTAGTTGCCCAAAGTTTAGGCAGTGATAGAATTAACATAGTAAAAATAGTTGCAGGGGCTTCTGCTGTTTTGGGACATGTTTTCCCTCTTTTTGCCGAATTTAGAGGAGGGAAAGGTGTTGCAACTGTTCTTGGTGCAGTAATTGGAATAAATCCTTTAGCTTCGTTAGTAGCTGTTTTAATTTTTATTGTAGTTTTAATCGCAACAAAATATGTTAGCTTAGGTTCTTT
This sequence comes from Salinivirgaceae bacterium, assembly GCA_035407925.1. GTDB lineage: Bacteria > Bacteroidota > Bacteroidia > Bacteroidales > Salinivirgaceae > JAAYQU01. The sequence continues at coordinate 28,325 of DAOOBP010000015.1, read as the reverse complement.
AATTGGGGGTATATCATTTCCATTAACTGTATTTTTTATACAGCATAATAATGAGGAGATATTCACACTTTCTATGCAGATATTTTCCATAGCCGTAGTTGTTATGCTTTTTTATACACATAGGACAAATATCAAAAGGCTTTTATTGGGAAAAGAGAATAAGACATATATCACTAAATCAACTAATATAATTAATATGGATAACAAAAACTTAAAAAAAAGCGGATTTGCCACAAAAGCAATACATGGTGGCAAAAAACCTAATCAATTTGGCGCATTAGCCGACCCAATTTATCAAACATCAACATTCGTGTTCGACAACGTAGAACAAGGCGGACGTCGTTTTGCACTCGAAGAAGAAGGATATATCTACACACGTCTTGGAAACCCTTCATGCACAACAGTTGAGGAGAAAATTGCGCTGCTCGAAGGAGCTGAAGCGTGTGTCTCAGCCGCATCGGGCATAGGAGCAATAACATCGGCAATTTGGGTTTGTGTGCAAGCAGGCGACCATATAGTAGCGTCTAAAACACTCTATGGTTGTACTTTCGCATTCCTAAGCCACGGAATTACACGATATGGAGTTGAAGTGACTTTCGTCGATACCAGGGACATTGAAAATGTAAAAAAAGCGATGAAACCTAACACAAAACTTGTTTATATCGAAACGCCCGCAAATCCCAACATGTACATTACTGACATTAAAGCATTAGCGGAAATTGTGCATAAACAAAAAGATTGTAAACTTATGGTTGACAATACTTTCGCTACACCATTCATTACAAGACCATTAGAGTTGGGCGCAGACGTAGTGGTACACTCAGCAACAAAATATCTTAACGGACACGGAGACGTTATTGCGGGGTTTGTTGTTGGGAAAAAAGAGTACATTGATAATGTAAAACTTTTCGGTATTAAAGACTTAACAGGAGCAACACTAAGCCCATTCGATGCATACCTTATAAATAGAGGGCTTAAAACACTTGAAATCAGAGTGCAACGACACTCTGAAAACGCAATGAAAGTTGCAGAATTTCTTGAAAGTCATAAAGCTGTTGAAACGGTTGTTTACCCCGGACTTAAATCATTCCCACAATATGAGGTTGCGAAAAAACAGATGAGTTTGCCCGGAGGCATAATCAGTTTTGAAGTAAAAGGAGGAATTGAAGCAGGAAAAAAACTATTAAACAATCTCTCAATGATTGCTATATCGGTTAGTTTGGGCGATGCTGACACACTTATACAACACCCTGCCAGTATGACGCATTCAACCTACACAGCTGAAGAACGGGCTGCTAGCGATATTAGCGACGGGTTAATTAGAATATCTGTAGGACTTGAAAACGTGGAAGATATTATTAGCGATTTGAAACAATCATTAGATAAATTGTAATAAAAGTTGTTTTGTATGACACATCGCAAAACAAGCGAATAAAAAAAGCACCCAAATTAAGGGTGCTTTTTTGTTTTGGAATTTGAAACTAAACTAATTTCGACAATGCTTCTTTTACACGCGCAATAGCTTTAGTAATATTTTCATCGGAAGTAGCATAAGAAAAACGAATGCACTCTGGTGCACCGAAGGCATCTCCTCCAACACAAGCTACATGCCCTTCTTCCAATAGATACATCGACAAATCGCTGGTGGTTTTAATTTTTTTACCATTGTACGATTTTCCTAAATAAAATTTAGCTTCTGGGAAAACATAAAATGCTCCCATGGGGTTATTTACTTTTAAGCCCGGAATTTCGCTTAACAATTTAACGGTTAGATTTCGCCTGCGTTCAAATGCTGTTCTCATTTCAGAAACGCACGATTGGTCTCCTATGTATGCCGCTAAAGCAGCTTTCTGTGAGATAGAACAGGGACCAGATGTATATTGTCCTTGCAACATATTGCAAGCAGAAGCGATCCATTGAGGAGCAGCCACCCAACCAATGCGCCATCCAGTCATTGCGTAGCCTTTAGATACTCCGTTAACGACGATTACTCGCTCTCTAATCTCTTCAAATTGCGCAATGCTTTCATGCTTGCCAACGTAGTTAATAAGCTCGTATATCTCATCTGCAATTACAAAAACATTTGGATGTTTTACTAACACATCAACTAATGCCTTTAGTTCATTTTTTGTATAAACACTTCCAGTTGGATTTGACGGTGAGCATAAAATCAATGCTTTAGTTTTTTTGGTTATAGCAGCTTCCAATTGTTGTGGAGTTATTTTAAAATCCTGACTGATATCAGCATACACAATAACCGATTTGCCTTCAGCAAGTTTTACCATTTCGGGATAACTTACCCAATAAGGGGCGGGAATAATTACCTCTTCACCTTTTTCTACAATGCTTAGAATTGCGTTACAGAGCGCTTGTTTTGCTCCGTTGGACACAACTATTTGCGAAGGGGCATATTCTAAATTATTTTCATTTTTCAACTTGTTTGAAATTGCCTGTTTTAAATCAGCAAAACCAGCTACGGGCGAATAATACGAGAAATTATCATCAATTGCCTTTTTTGCGGCTTGTTTTATGTGCGCGGGAGTTGCAAAATCGGGTTCGCCCACACTCATACTAATTATATCAATTCCTTGCGCTTTTAATTCGCTAGTTTTTTGTACCATCGCGAAGGTTTGCGATGGCGACAGTGCTTTCAGTCGTGACGATAATAAATTCATAGTAAAATATTTATTTTTATTGGTTTATATAGCGCAAAGATAAATAAAATCAGTATAAAACTGAACAATAAGCAAAAAAGAGTTCAGAGGTAGGTAGATTCATTTGAAAATTATTTTTATTAGAAAGAACGCACTTGCGTATATGTTTTGATAACTTTTATTGTACATTTGTAATTTGTCTTTGCAATGCACTTGTTTTTTTGAGAAAAATTCTCAATAGTTTTCAACTCAGATATTGATGACAATAATAAAATAAGGGCTGTTTGATCGAACTCAAGTTAATGCTATAAAAATAATGTACACACAGTTTAAAGAGACATTTTCTATAAGTTGGATACATAAACAGATGTGGCTTCCAGGAGTTGACCCTGGAATGATTAATTAAATAATCAACTCTCCTTTAAATCGGTTTTTCTGAAACCACACTTAATTCAACGTCAACATAAGTAAAAAATAGTAGATGAAATCATTTTTCAACCAAAGTGCGGAAGATACGTTGGTGCAATTTAACGTAACTGCCGACAGTGGGCTTTCATCGTCCGAAGCCCAAAGAATCCTCGAAGAGAAAGGACCAAATCAATTAGCCTCAAAAAAACAGAAGTCGCTTGCTATTATGTTCTTAGAACAGTTTAAGAGCAGTATGGTACTTATTCTGATTATCGCCGCTATAGTTTCTGCGTTTATCGGGATAAAAGAGGGAGAAGGAGTGACCGAAGCCATTATAATTTTAGCTATTCTATTTGTAAATGCTATAATTGGAGTGTGGCAAGAGAAAAAAGCGCAATCGTCTCTCGATGCACTAAACCGAATGAGCGCTCCGCATTCTAAGGTGTTGCGTGATGGCTCTGTTGCCGAAGTTGTCTCTACAGAAATAGTTCCCGGCGATATTGTTGTACTTGATACAGGTGATATTATCCCCGCAGACATGCGACTGATAGAAGCTTTTAACCTAAAAGTTCAAGAATCAGCCCTCACTGGTGAGTCAGTTCCTGTAGAAAAAAATACCGAAACGATTAAATCGAACAAAGTACCGTTGGGCGACCGTCATAATATGGTATTCTCAACAAGCATTGTTACATACGGACGAGGAAAAGGTGTAGTTGTTGGAACAGGAATGGATACTGAAGTGGGAAAAATTGCTCATATGTTGCAGAACACGCAACAGACTGAAACTCCTATGGGTAAACGTTTAGAGCAGTTAGGTAAAGTTCTCGGATATGTAGCGCTTGCAATCTGTCTGCTGATTTTTGGAGTAGGAATACTCTACGAAAACAACTGGCTTGAAATGTTTATGATGGCTGTAAGTTTAGCCGTAGCCGCTATTCCCGAAGGGTTGCAAATTGTTTCTACCATTGTGTTGGCATTTGGTGTACAACGGTTGGTAAAACTCAACGCTATTGTACGTACATTGCCTTCGGTGGAGACATTGGGCAGTACTACCGTTATTTGTTCCGATAAAACAGGAACACTAACGCAAAACAAAATGACAGTGGTAAGGGGATGGACGAGCGGGAATATACTCAATTTTAGAAAGACAAATCTTCCCAAGGAGTTGGGAAATGATGAGAAAACGCTTATTAACTCCTTGCTTTTATGCACAGACGCACATCTGAAAATCGGTGCAGATGGCGAACATCAAACAACAGGCGACCCCACTGAAACAGCTATCTTAGATATTGCTTTCGATTTGAAGATCAATAAAAATGAATTAGAACGAAAATGCCCTCGCGTAGCGGAAGTTCCTTTCGATTCCGATAGAAAACGTATGGCTACCATAAATAGAATGGAGAGTGGAAAACTACAAGTAAATGTAAAAGGCGGACTAGATGAGATGTTGACCGTTACTACTCACATGCTTAAGCAAGGCAACGTACACCCTATAACCAATGAGGATATATTAGTAATAAGAGAGGAAAATGAGCGTATGGCAAAATCGGCTCTGCGGGTCTTGTCTGTAGCTTATAAAGAGATTGAGAGTGTTCCAACTGATGTAAGTGTAGAAACGGTAGAAAACTCCCTTATTTTTGTGGGATTAATGGGAATGATTGACCCTGCACGCCCTGAAGTAATAGAAGCGGTAAAAAAGTGCGAAACCGCAGGTATTAAGCCCGTTATGATTACAGGAGACCACAAAGTTACTGCTGTAGCCATTGCCGAAGAAATAGGGATTTATAAAGAGGGTGATAGGTCAGTTACAGGGTTGATGTTGCAAGAAATGTCAGACGAGGAGTTTAGCCGCGATATTGAGAGATATTCGGTTTATGCTCGAGTGTCGCCCGAACATAAAGTGCGTATTGTTCAGGCATGGCAGTCGCACGGAAACATCGTGGCAATGACGGGAGACGGAGTAAATGACGCACCCGCTCTGAAACAAGCAGATATTGGCGTGGCAATGGGAATAGTAGGCACCGAAGTAGCTAAAGATGCCGCAGACGTGGTGTTAACTGACGACAATTTTGCTACCATTGTTGATGCAGTAGAGGAGGGGCGGCGTATTTATGACAACATTCTCAAAGCAATTCAGTTTTTACTTTCGGCTAATGTTGGCGAAGTGTTACTTATTTTTATAGCTTCTATTTTCAATATCGGTAATCCGCTTACACCAATTATGATTTTATGGGTAAACCTTGTTACAGACAGTTTACCTGCATTGGCTCTCAGTATGGATCCAGCAGAAAAAGATATTATGACACGTCGCCCGCGAGATCCTAAAAAGGGAATTTTTACTAAAGGAATGACTTGGCGTATTTTTTATCAAGGTATAACCATTGGGATGATTTCGCTTTCCGCCTATTTAGTAGGTTACCACGATGGCGGACAGCAACTTGGACAAACCATGGCATTTAGTGTATTGGCGTTCTCACAACTTGTTCACGTGCGCAATTTGCATTCAAACAAACTTTCATCTTTCCGCACCAGCATATTCAGTAATCCTATGCTGTTATTTGCTATTTTTGCTTCGGTAACGTTGATGTTAGTAGTACTCTTTATTCCACCGTTCCGTAATACTTTTAGTTTGGCTGTTATGGACATAACTCATTGGTTTTGCGTTATTGGGCTTTCATTGGTTCCCATTATGGTTGTAGAAATTGCTAAATTGCTAAAAATCAATTATTTTAAGGGTGAGTACTGATAACACAATCTATTTTGTTGATGTTGGTACTACTTTAATCATATTTTCTCATTATTCGGACTCGTAGTTTAATATTGCAATCTTTAACAATTTCTTAACGAAATATCAATAATGACATCAAAAACTATCAACTACTTTTGCCGATGAATTATTAACCCTTAATTAATACTATATGAGAAAAGTTTCAGTTTTTTTATTCACATTTTCTTTAGCACTTAGTGCCATAGCGCAAGAACAAATTTTTACACAGACAGTTAGAGGAACCGTTAAGTCTATAGACCCCGATAGTGAAATTTTTAACGCATCAGTTTTGGTATTAGGGAGTAGTCCCCTAATTGGTACCGTTACAGATACCAATAATGAGTTCTCGCTTAAAGTACCAACAGGAAGGCAGGTAATTGAATTTCGTTGTATAGGATTTGAAACAAAACAAGTTGATGTGCTCGTAACCTCTGGACGTGAAGTGATTATTGATGTTGCCATGCACCCCTCAGCTGTTCAATTAGAAGGCGTTGAAGTAGTTGCTAAATATGACAAAAGCAAGCCTATCAACAATTTAAGCTATGCAGGAGCAAGAAGTTTTAGCGTTGAAGAGACCTACCGTTTTGCAAGCTCATTGGGCGACCCAGCGCGGATGGTTCGCAGTTTTGCTGGTGTAACACCTGTTAACGACTCTCGTAACGACATAATTATTCGTGGAAACTCTTCAATAGGAGTTCAGTGGATTTTAGATGGTATTGAAATAGCCAACCCAAATCATTTTAATGCTGGTGTGGGTATGACAGGAGGACAGGTTACAATGTTAAACACGAATCTTCTTTCAAACTCTGACTTTCATCTAAGTGCGTGGCCTGCCCCATATGGAAATGCTTTGGCAGGAATTTTTGACTTGAATATGAGAAGCGGAAACAATAAAAAACGGGAGTTCTGGTTACAGGCTGGTTACAATGGTATTGAGGCTGGAGCAGAAGGCTATTTCTCTAAAAAAAGCAAGTCAAGTTATTTAGTATCATATCGATATTCTATTCCAGACTTGATGAATAAAATGGGCATGGAAACTCCTTTCGTGCCAAAATATCAAGATGTAACTTTTAAAACTGATTTTGCACTGAACGATAAAAATTCATTATCAGTAACTGGCATTTGGGGAACAAGCAATATTAATTTTGAACTCAATGAAGATTTGATACAATCATTAGAAATGGGTGAATATGAAGCAACTTTTCTTCAACGAGTTGAAGTAAACTCCCTATCTTATGTACTTGGAGGAACGCATAAAGTGAAATTTTCTCCAAAAACAGAGTTAAAGAATACAATCTCTTTTGTCAGAAGCGACACTAGAATGCCTGTAGATACTATGAACAGGTACGACGGATCAGGATGGCAAGTATTATGGCACGAAAACGCTATTGAAAACAAATATTCGGCATATTCAGAACTAACTCATCGATTCTCTTATAACTCACGGATTATAAGTGGATTGAAATATGATTTTTATGATTTCAATTATCTTGAAAAGACTAATGCACAATATTTTGTAAATGGAATCGTGACAGATGAAAAAGGGGAGTTTAATCTTCTTCGTGCCTATACACAATATGTTTACAATTTTCCTTCAGGTTTTTCTGTTACTGGAGGCGTTTTTGGCATGTATAAGACTCTTAACAACAAATACAGTATTGAACCGCGTGCGGGTTTGAAATATACACCTTCGCAAAATCACACACTTGCACTTTCAGGTGGACTATACAGCCAAATGCAACCCCGTTCGTTCTATTTTATCAAAACGCCCACACCGAACGGAATTGAATATACAAACAAAAATCTCGATTTTTCCCGAAGCGCACAATTAGACATGTTTTACGACTGGGCATTTGCTCCTAACTGGCATACAAAAGTTGAAGTTTATTATCAACACCTATATAGTATTCCAGTAAAAAATGATCCTAATGAATACTGGACTATGCTACAAGCTGGAGGAGCAGGAGAAAACTATATACTGAGAGAGGATAGTTTGGTTAGCAAAGGCACCGGAAGAAACTATGGTGTGGAGTTTACATTAGAAAAGTTTCTTAGCAAAAATTTTTATATGTTGTTTAATACTACCCTATATAACTCAACATATACCAATGGGTTTAACAACACACGATGGCGTACAGTTTTCGATGGAAGATATTTGGTAAATTTAGCAGCAGGATATGAACTTAATTTGAAAAAAAACTGGACTATTTTTGCCGATTTGAAAGGTTCGTGGGCAGGGGGAACTCGCTATACGCCTGTCTTATTAGAAGAGTCATTGGCAGTAGGTCAAGTTGTAGCCGATGAAAGTCGTATGAACTCTTTAAAAGTAAAAGACTATTTGCGTGCTGATCTTCGCTTAGGATTTCGTAGAAATCACAAGCGTTTTTCAGAAGAGTTAGCAATCGATTTGCAAAACGTGACCAATAGAAAAAATATTATGGGAATGAATTATAATTTACAAAAACAAAAATTTGAAGAAATGCTTCTTCAAGGTTTTACGCCAATGGCTACATATAAGGTCTATTTCTCTTTGTAAAAATATAGTAGCATACCCTTTTTAATTGAAAAGCCAACTGTTTAATAATGATTCAGTTGGCTTCTGTTTTTTTATTTGATACCGTCCTAAAATGTCTGTAGTATATAAACCGCCAAATCTATTTTCTGACTGTTTGAAAATAAGGGAATTACGAAGATGAGGGTGTAAGTTGGGTTAACTAACTACTCATCATTATTTTTGATATTCGGCTCAATTGACAGATATTCTGAAAGTAAAAATTTTAGAGTATCCGTATCAATATCAACAAATTCTTGTTCAGATTTAAAAACACTTATATTACCTGTCTCTTCCGATACCACAATAGCTATAACATTTGCAACCTCCGTGATACCAATAGCAGCACGATGGCGTAATCCCATACTTGCAGGTACCGTAGTTGATTTGGTAATAGGTAAAATACATCGTGCAGCAATTATTTTAGATTCACGAATTATCATGGCTCCGTCGTGCAGCGGGCTGTTTTTGAAAAATATATTCTCTATTAAACGTGATGAAATGTCGGCATTGATTAAGTCGCCTGTTTGTACAATCGAGTGTAGCTGACCGTGATTTGTAATAACAATAAGCGCTCCCGTTTTTGCAGCTGACATATTCGAGCAGGCATAAGCAATTGATTCAATCTGATCGTATAGAAATTTTAAGTTTGGTCTACTGAACAATGATTCGAATGAGAATTTTTTATTAAAAAATTCGCGAGTCCCAAGCACTAAAAGAAAACGTCTTATCTCTTGTTGGAAAACAACAATTAAAGCAATCATACCAACGCCCATGAATTGCCCAATTATGGTACTAAGCAGATCCATTTTAAATGCTCCTACAAATTGCCAAAACAGATATATCAGAAAAATACCAGTGAAAATGTTTATTGCTACAGTTCCTCTAATCAGCATGTAAACCTGATACAGCAGTATAGCAACTAAAACAATGTCAACTATATCGAAAAATCCAATTGTAATAAATAGAGTAGGCATTCAAATCAAGGATAAAAATGTTTTTTGTACCAATTTAACAGTTTCAACTGCCTCTTTAACATCGTGCACTCGAATAATATTTACCCCTTTTAGTAGTGAAATAGTGTTCATTACCGTTGTAGCATTTAGCATATTTTCGGGCTTGTCTTCTAAAAACTTATATAAAAATGATTTTCGTGATACGCCAATAAGTATTGGGTAACCAAGCGATTGCAATATTTCAAGATGATTAATAATATGATAATTTTGATCCACTGTTTTGGAAAATCCTATTCCTGGATCAATAATAATGTCGGCTATTCCTGCATCTTTACACTTTTTGGTCAATTCCCCAAAATATCGAGATAAATCAAACATAAGATTGTCGTATTGTGTTAATTGCTGCATAGTTGCAGGTGTTCCACGCATATGCATTCCAATATATCCGATGTTTAATTTGCCAACTGTTTCTATCATTTTATCGTCGAGACCTCCACCAGATATGTCGTTAATAATGTCTGCGCCGAACTCTTCGTGTGCACGGCGAGCAATCTCAGCTCTAAAAGTATCAACTGAAACGGCTGTTTTGGGATAATTTTCAGAAATATATTTCAGGGCAGGAGCAACTCTTTTCCACTCTTCCTCTGTATCAATAATATCGGCTCCCGGTCTTGTTGACATTCCTCCAATATCGACTATATCAGCTTTTTCGTCAATAATTTTGTCAATGCTATCGAACAGTGTTTTTTCTGTAACAATTCTGCTTCCTGCATAAAATGAATCGGGAGTAACATCTAAAACACCCATTACTAAGGGTCTGTTCCACTCTCTGATTTCATTTTTTATTTTTAAATTTAATGCCGACATACTTTATTGTTAGTTAGTAGCGTATTATATTAAAATGTTTAAAATCGTTGCTAGACGTCTGTTTGAAACTAAACACAGTAATAATTTCTATATTTGTAGCTGCAAAGGTAATAATTTAAGATTTCTTATACCATTGTAATAGTTAAAATTGAATTAAGGAATGTTTTTTAACCTTTGTTGACAATGATATTAACCAATATTTTGAATTAAAAACAATGAGTTTTATTGTAATTGAAGGATTAGATGGTTCTGGAAAATCGACACAGGTAAAGCGTTTATGTTCATATCTAAAAGAAACGAATGCTAACTTTGAGTATCTACATTTTCCAGTAACAGAAGAGCAAAATTTCGGGTTGCTTGTAAGCAGATTTTTGCGAGGAGAGTTGGGTGATATCGATTCTGTTGACCCTTGGGTGGTTGCAATGCTTTTTGCTGGTAATAGATGGGCTTTGGCTAATAAAATTCGCAATTGGCTGGAAAACAAAACTTTGGTTATTGTAGATAGATATGTTTACTCAAATATAGCATATCAGGTTGCAAAAGTAAAAGAGAGTGACAATAAACGTAAGTTAAGAAATTGGATATATTCGCTTGAATACGAAACATTTAAGATACCTAAGCCCGATATTAATATTTGGTTAGATGCACCTATAACATTTGTTGAAACTCAATTATCCTCTAAACGTTCGGGCGATGACAGAGGCTATTTACAAGGTGTTGATGATATTCATGAAACCGTGCCGTTTCAGAAACTTGTTTACAACGAATATGAAGACTGTTGCGCAGAATATCCCGATTTAATACGCGTTAAATGCCACGATAATATCGGAAATATGGAAGATGAAAACACAATTTTTAGAAAACTTTTAAATACTATTACTCACAAAATAGGAACAATATAATTTAACTATATAACAATTAAAGTATTTGAATATGAACAAGTTAATAAGAAATATTTCACGACATTTAATAGGTTTGCTTTTTCTTTTTTCTGGATTTGCGAAAGCTGTCGATCCTATGGGATCGAAATTCAAGTTTGATGATTATTTCGTAGCCTTTGGAATGGAGTGGCTTATACCATTCTCTTTAATTTTGGGAATAATATTGTCAACAGTCGAGTTTTCTGTTGGATTTTGCTTAATATCAAACCTTTACTCCAAAATATGCTCTATAATTGGGCTAATTTTTATGCTCTTTTTCACAGGCTTAACATTTATTCTCGCTCTTACAAACCCTGTAACAGACTGTGGTTGTTTTGGCGATGCCGTTGTTCTTACTAACTGGCAAACATTTTTTAAAAACCTGATATTTTTAGTACCTACGGTAATTATTTTTGTTGAGCGAAAAAAATTCGTTGGTCGCTTTGATTATAAGTGGCAAATAGTGCTTACCTCTTTAATGTTAGTTACAATAGTTTCAATATCAATCTATTCGCTAAACAACTTACCTATAGTTGATTACCGTCCATACAGAGTTGGGCAAAATCTTTTGTTAAACTCGAAAGAACATCCCAACGGAGCGCCATCTGCAGAGTTTGAAACAACTTTGATTTATCGCAAAGATGGCATCGAAAAAACATTTGATTTAGATAACTTACCTGATTCTACTTGGGAATGGGTTGAGACAAACAACAAATTAATAAAAGAGGGATACGTGCCACCAGTGAGCAATTTCTCTTTAATCGACGACTATGGCATGGATAACACAAGCACACTGCTTAATCGCAATGAAATGGTTTTAATGGCAAACGTTCTGGATTTAAGCAAGTTATCCCAAGAAGAAATTGAGCGATACAATGAAATATCCGTTCAATGCCTGTCAAACGACATCTATTTTACCATGTTAACTTCAACTGATCAGGGTTTTATTGAGGATTACAAAAATCAATACCTACCTACTTATAAGATATTTACAGTTGATCCTATAACGCTTAAAACTATTGTGCGCTCCGATGGTGGCTTTATGCTTACCTACAAGGGAACAGTGTTGAAAAAGTGGCACCGTGATAAATTTCCTGATGTTTTGTCGCTGAACGAATATCTAATGATAAAGGAGGCACAACAATCGGGTTCGCCGCGTCCAATGCAGTTAACAGCTTACTACTTGTTAATATTTTTGTCTATTGCTTTGCTTTTTGAATTGTTTGGCTTAAATTTGAAAAGTAGAGAAAAGTAGTAATGATAAACAAATTGACAAAAGATTTTTTGTATATACTACTCATTTTATGGGGAGTAGCAACTCTTTTATTCTTTTTGTTTAAAGTATTACCAGGCGATCCCGCACATATGTTGGTCGGACAAAGAACCGATAGCGCTACCGTTGAAAATATAAAACGTGATTTAGGTTTAGACTTGCCGCTATGGCAACAATACTTCTTATATCTGAACGATTTGTCGCCAATATCAATCGATAAAAACCATGAAAATAGCAGATATAGTGGAGTTACACTTATCCCTCTTTTTGAACATCGTGCAGTGCTTAAAGCGCCTTATTTACGCAAATCGTATCAGACGAAGCAACCTGTTTCCAACATGCTTTTAGAAGCTGCACCAGCATCGTTGCTACTTGCCTCTGCGGCAATTTTGCTTGCAGTACTTATCGGTTTGCCAGCAGGAATTGTTTCGGCAATGAAAGCAGATAGTTGGATAGACAGACTACTGTTAAGCATATCATCAGTTGGAATGTCGTTACCATCATATTTTGCAGCAATATTAATTGGTTGGATTTTTGCTTTTCTTTTAGGAAAATATACCGGACTAAACCTCACAGGCAGCTTGTATGAATACGATTTAGTAACAAAACGATTAGCCCTGCAAAACATAATTTTGCCAGCTATAACGCTGGGAATAAGACCACTAAGTGTTGTAATGCAATTAACACGTAATTCTCTTTTAACAGAGATGAAAGGCGACTATTTCCGCACAGCACGAGCAAAAGGTTTAAGCATAAGCAAGGCTATCTGGAAACATGCATTGCGTAACTCCTTAAACCCTGTAGTTACCGCCCTTAGTGGTTGGTTTGCATCAATGCTGGCAGGAATGGTTTTCGTAGAGTATATTTTTGCATGGAAAGGATTGGGATATATGCTTGTTGATGCATTAAACCAGTACGATTTTCCCGTTGTAATGGGCTGTGTGTTGTTTATATCACTTTTTTTCATTATTATTAACAAATCAACCGATTGGGTATATAAAATACTTGATCCTCGAATAAGAATTCAATCAACTTAAAAATATGATTATTATGAGACGAAAAATTGTTGCCGGTAACTGGAAAATGAATAAGAATTTCCAAGAAGGAGTTGAGCTCGCCATGGCAGTTCAAGAGAGCTTAAAAGATTATAAAGGTAACTGTAAGGTTATTTTAATTCCCCCATTTATCCACATTGCGAAGATAAGGGAATTGCTTGAAAATGATATTATTTCGCTTGGTGCACAAAATTGCAGTAATAAAGATAAAGGCGCTTATACAGGCGAAGTGTCTGCGGAAATGCTTTGGTCTTCAGGAGCCGATTATGTTCTTGTAGGACACAGCGAACGCCGTCAATATTACGGAGAAACAAATAAATTGTGTGCCGAAAAAATTGACATTGCTTTAGACAATCAACTAATGCCTATTTACTGTGTTGGCGAAACCAAAGAGCAACGCGAAAAAAACGAAACCTTTAAGGTTATAGAAGAACAGATGAAAATAGGCGCATTTGCTTTAGATGTTGCCGATTTCGGACACTTAGTAATAGCTTATGAACCTGTATGGGCAATTGGAACGGGGCTCACAGCTACGAAAGAGCAAGCGCAAGAGGTTCACGCATTTATCAGAAAACTTATTGAAAACAGGTACAATAAAGAGATTGCAAACAATACAACCATTCTCTACGGCGGTAGTTGCAACCCATCGAATGCCGATGAACTGTTTGCACAGCCTGATGTTGACGGAGGGTTAATTGGCGGAGCCTCTCTTAAAGCTGACGATTTTGTGAAAATTATACACGCAAACAAGTGAAATCAATTAGCAATTAGCAATGAGTAATTAGCAATTATTTAATTGAATGTCAAGGTGTTGTAGAGACGTCATAATTTGTGGCGTCTCGCTTTTTTTTATTTAGGCAACTCTTGATAAACTTTAGTAAAGGTTCCATTCTCAAAAAAGAAAATACTTCCCAAATACTCTTTATGTTTAGTATTTTTATCTATGCCCATAAGTTCGTTCTCAAAGTATCTAGTGTATTTGTAGCTATATTTAGTTTGGTAGTAATCTGAATCTATTGAAAATAAACTTAAACTTTCATTTTGTTCTAGTGTTTCATCCACACGTCCATAACCTTTCATTACAAAAAATATTTTATAGCCATTCTTGTCAGCATAATCTTTATATACTGATAATGGTTTGCAAGAGCTTGATGTGCAGGCGTTTGTAAAAACATATACAATAGATTTTGGATATTTAATCAACTCTGTTTTTAATATTTCTGCGTTTAGCTCGTAGATTTTACCCTTCTCGATATTATCAAAACTCGAAAGTTTTGTAATTCTTAATTTTTCTTTTTTATCTAATTTATTATAGTCATTGGTTAACCCGTATATAGCGCATGAATAAGTTAACACAGTAATTGCTAAATAGATAATAATCTTTCTCATGACCCTATTTAATTACAAATTTAATATATTCTAATAATCGTACACGCCTTATAATCAATCACTTGTGAGTCGGATTAATGCTGTCGTATTTGTTTCATTAATTATCAATTTTTTCTTCAGCCTTGTTATACCAATTGTAATTAAAAAAAGAACAATCTTTTTTTAATTTTACAATGGTAAATACTGATGTAACAGATATATAGCCCAAACAAACGATAGAAAAGTTTAGACTATAATAGCTGTCCAATCGGTATTACTAATGAGTCGCTAAAATGCATAATTGCAGAATTTCAAAGCAGCAACGTATCAAGTTTACACAACGTCAATTTGCAATGAAATCCTGCAATTATCGCTTACAATGGTTGTAGATTAGTTTCCTTATTCAGTAAATTCAATTACATGACCTGAAACAGTTACCTTAAAAAGTCGCACTACTGGAAAAAAAGAGTGTTTGATTTCAACCGTTTCATTAATTATTGCTCTTGCTCCTCCAATAATGTCAGCTTTTAACAACATATCAGCTTTAGCTTCCGCAATCAATGCATTTTTAGAAAGTCCTCCAATTCCAAAAATATACATAGCTTCTGCTTCTCCTTTAACGCTTTCAACAACCTTGTAGTTTTTCTTTGATAGCACAACTTGAGTTTCATGATTATTCGTATTAAACGTCAATCCTGAATGAATAGCACAACTCGAAAAGAGGAATGCAGTTCCAATTAATAATAAAAAAAGTTTTCTCATATGAATTAAATTTAATTTTCCTACTCATAAGGCTTTTCGGTTTCGCCCCGTTTTTAAGAAATGGTTTCTGGTCTCCATTTAATTAGTTATATATTAAGCTTTTTATATATCCGTTGTACATCATAATTGTTTATAGCACTTTTACGTCTCTTACAAAATTTATCTAATCTTCCCAAACTTTGTTGGATTGTAGAAGTGTTATTTGTCAATCCAAATGTGAATATTATTTCTATAATTCTCACAATAAAAAATCCTTTTTAACTTTTTTTTAAGTTTTAACAGGCAGTAGTGTAATAAAATTATGATTTGGCTTACTATTCTTATCGATAAAAGGTTTATTTTTACAGAATAAAGTTTATGCATAAAAAACAGTGTAATTGTAAAATAAGCACGTTCATTAAAAGCTTTAATATCCTATGGTTTAATGATAATTAAAAAATCAATAAAGTGAATTATATAGAAACTTCAATATCGCTAAGTAATCTTAAGGGGATTGACCCAGAAATAGTTATAGCCGAATTGGCAGAATGTGGCTACGAGAGTTTTATTACTGAAGAGGGTTATGTGAAATCATATATTCCTGAGACAGAGTTTGCTGAGGCAACTGTTTTTAATGTACTTGGAGTACTTAAAATAGAACGCTCAGCTATTGTTAATAAACTAATAGAGCATCAAAACTGGAACCAACAGTGGGAATCAGATTACGAGCCAATTTCTATTGATAATTTTTGCCATATTCGGGCACCTTTCCACACTGAAACACAAGGGTTTGAGCACGAGTTAGTGATAATACCCAAAATGTCGTTCGGGACAGGACATCATCAAACAACAAGACTTATGATTCAGGCAATGCGTAAGATAGAATTCAAAGAGCGTTTGGCGCTCGATGTAGGTTCAGGCACAGGAGTATTAAGTATATTAGCTAAAAAGTTGGGAGCTAAAAGCGTTGTTGCTATTGATATAGACCCAAATGCAACCGAAAACTGTAAAGAGAATGTCGCAATTAACCAAGTAGATCAGATTATTTGTAAAACAAGCGATAGTTCTGCCATAGAAGGCAATTTTGACATTATCCTTGCCAATATCAACAGAAATGTTTTGCTTAAAGATATATCTATATACGCCAATCATTTGAATAACAACGGATTTTTGTTGACGAGCGGCTTTTTTGAATCCGACAATGATTTTATATGTATCGAAGCACACGAACATGCCCTGAAAGAGAGTTTTAGGTTAGAGTATCAACAATGGTCATGTTTGGTTTTTAGTAAATAACAAAATTTCAAGAAGTAAATTGTTTTGTATGAACTTGTTTAAGAAACTGTTTTTATCACTCCTTGTAGTATTTTCAATTAATAAAATATCGCAATCGCAAACAAATGATACGATTGTATGCGACAGCTTATTTTTGGTAAAAGTTAATGAATTGATATCTAAGAATGAGGAGTCAAGAAGATCGGCACGCGAATATTATTCTTTGTTTCAAAACACATGGAATAGCGGGTATTATAATAAACAAGCTCAAGCTGATATTTGTGCTATTAGCCATAATTTACTTGAGGTTAGAAAAGTCTCTTATGCAGCATTTAAAAACTATCTCGATGCATTAATTCTTTTTACATATAGGGTAGAACATCGTAAAAATTACCTTGTTTTTAATCGTTTGTTAATCGAATATTGCAATAATCGCGAGACAACACAAACTAAAATTAGCGCCTTTATAGCCGATGTTAGAGATCTTATAGATATGGGTTTTCTTTTCGATAATCCACAAACAAGATGGATAACATCAAACACAAATTTTCAGTTTACGATAAACGAAGAAAACAATATGACAGTTGTTTTTCCACGAACAACACTGACTTGTTACGCTCAAGATGACAGCATAAAAATTTTTGAAACAGCAGGTACTTACGATCTAAACAATCGTAAGTTTTACGGCAGTGGTGGTAAAGTTACGTGGGAGCGGGCAGGATTTCCAAGTGATTCTGTTTATGCAACTTTCAAAAATTACAGTTTTGAAACAAGCCGTTCGTTACTTTTAGTCGATACGGTCTTGTTTTATAATTATTATTATTTCGATAAGCCTTTGCATGGTTCTATACGTTATCAAGCCGCTAAAGTAGCAGATATTGCGTCAGTTCGTTTTCCAAAATTTGAGTCGTTTCAAAAACGGTTTATTATTAAAAATTTATACAACAAAGTTGATTATAGTGGTGGATATGTGCAGCATGGCAGCCAGTTTATTGGCGCAGGAACAAGAAAAGAGCCTGCAACACTCAACTTTTGGAAAGAGATGAAAGTTGTTGAAAATGGTGATACTGTACTTAGAGATATTGTTGTTATGAGAGCTGCAAGCGAAGAATATACATTCACAAAGGAAAAAGTTGCTACAAACAATGCAATTATTTCAGTATATCTCGATGAAGATTCAATTTACCATCCCGGTTTAAACCTTCAGTATTTTGTAAACTCAAGAGAGGTTAATTTACTGCGTAATAACGATTTATCCAATATGTCGCGTAGCCCGTACTTCGACTCGTATCACATGGTAGAGATTGAAGCAGAATTGTTGAAATGGAATATGAACGATACCAGAGTACATTTCTCTCGTATGCTTGGCACTGAGGAGAGTGAGGCTATATTTGAATCATATAACTACTTTTCATCAGAACGATTTTATAGGCTTCAAGGTATTTCGACAACAAATCCACTGTTTCAAATTCGTGATTTTGCTATAAAAATAGACTCTGAAGAGTTTTATGCCGAAGATTTAGCCAAATATATGATGTTTGCAGAACACAAAATTCGTCAATTGTTAATAACGATGTCTTTTGAGGGATATATTTACTATGATAAAGAGACTCAATTAGTTACGATAAGGCAAAAACTTTATGATTACATTATGGCTGCAACACGAAGCAAAGATTATGATGTAATATCGATAAAGTCGAAAGCTTCTGGTAAACATGATAATGCCGTACTAGAACTTAAAAACCTTGATTTACAGGTAAATGGTGTTAGTTATTTTGAATTCTCTAAGGCAAACAGAGTTGAAACGAGACCCAGAGATGGACAAATTATTTTGAAGAAAAACCGTGAAATACAGTTCGATGGTGAGTTAAGAGTAGGACTATATACCTTTTTTGGAGAAAAATTTAGGTTTAATTATACAGATTATAACATTGAGTTAGAAAGTGTTGATTCGTTGTTAATGGAAATTTCAGTAGGAATCGATCTTTCAGGACACCATGATATTAGAACTGTACGAAGTAAAATTGAAAATATTTCAGGAATTATTCACATTGATAATCCTGGAAATAAATCGGGAATGTATCTGATTAGTCGTTTTCCTATATTTGAGTCAACCAAAGAATCATACGTTTATTACGATGATCCGTCAATTCACACTGGTGTATATAATCGCGATAGCATTTACTTTAAAATTGAACCATACACGTTGGATAGCATAAATAATCCTGAAGCAGAAAAAATTAAACTTGAAGGAACATTCTATTCAGGCAATATTTTTCCGGCTATAATAGAGGAGATTACAGTGCAAGAAGATTTAAGCCTTGGCTTTATACACGATATGTCACAGGAACCAATGCTTACTTATGGTGGAAAAGGGGTGTCAACAGGATTAATTAATGTTAGTAATCAGGGGATTAAAGTACGAGGCAAGGTTGATTATTTAAGAACAACAACTTGGAGTGATGATTTTACTTACTTCTTAGACAGTATGAATACATTGTCAACACGATTTTTAAACCAAAGTACAAAATCTCCCTCATTGCCTTTAATGGAGGGCAATGAGATAAAAATACACTGGGAACCGTATAACGACAAGTTGTACGGGCAAACCACATCAACTCCGCTTGATATGTTCAACGCTCAGTCGAAGTTGAACGGTGGTTTTGTCGTAGAACCAAGAACAGTTACTGGCAATGGCTCTATGGATATAGAGCGAAGCATACTTTACAGCGAAAGATTCAGATACACAGAGATGACAATTGATGCAGATACATCGTCTTGGAGTTTGGCTTCAATGGATAAAAAAGGCATGACAATCAAAACCGATAACGTTAGCTCACATATCGATTTTGAAACACGTACAGGTAAATTCCGCTCCAACGACTTGAATAATATTATTTATTTCCCTGTTAATCAATATATGGCTTATGCAGATGAGTTGAATTGGAATATCGATAGTGAAAAGCTCTCAGTTTCAAGTAGTTCGATACACTCATTTGTTAACAGTGTTCATGCTATTGAAGCCGAAGCCTCAACTACAAATCCGGCAGGAAGTCTCTTTATTTCAACTCATAGCCAGCAAGACAGCCTTAATTTTATATCTCCAATTACCGATATTGATTTAAAAAATAATATTCTGTTCACACATGAAGTTCAATTCGTCAATGTTGCAGACGCCATGATAATTCCAACCGATGGAAATATAACAATCGACCCCGATGCCAGACACAGAACTCTATCGAATGCAGAAGTTATTGCTAGTAGAGACAACAAGTATCATAAATTTTACGACGCGACTATTAATATTACAAGTCGTAAGTTTTATACAGGTAACGGCTATTACGATTATATTGACTTAGACAAAAACGTTCAAAAAATCAACTTCTTAGTTATTTCGGTCAACAAAGATATAAACTCAACGTATGCTAATGGGAAAATACATACAGTTCAATCGTTTACACTTAGTCCAGCTTTCGGATTTATGGGCGATGTAAAACTATTTGCGCAAAATAAATATTTAATGTTCGATGGTAGTACTAAATTGCTACTACTGCCCGATGGATTGGCTAAACACTGGTTAAAGTTCAGTTCTGAAATTGTACCCGAAAATGTGATTATACCTATTGATACTGTTTCTGAGAGCGCTAATAATAAAAAGCTGTATCACAGTTTAATAACAAACATGGATTCAGTAGTGACATATACAACATTTTATGCTGAAACCACAAAACCAAATTTCCATGCATACACCACGACGCCCGGATATTTGAAATTTGACAATAAAAGCAAAAAATATGAAACAAGTACATTAGAAAGGCTAGAGAATAGAGAGTTAAAAGATAATTATGTCTCTTTAAACACACAAACATCAGATTTTAACAGTTCTGGCGTTATCAATATAGTTCGCGATTTAGGTCAAGTAAAGGTTAGAACACGCGGAAACATTATATATACAGCTCATAGAAAGGAGATATTGACAGATTTGTTTATGGCTTTTGACTTCTATTTTAACAACCCCAATTTGACACATATAGCAGACACTATTAACAAAATAGAGTCTCTAAGTCCTATAAACACATTAATTCCTGATTACGTGAATGGTATGACAGACTTAATCGGAGACGAAGCATTTAAAACACTTATTGAAGAGCAGAAACTATTTGGTGTTCCAAAAACAATTCCAGAGGGTTTTGTTCACAGCATAGTTTTTACCGATTTGAATATGATGTGGGATTCTGTTGATAAAGCATTCAAGTCTATAGGAAAGATAGGAATAGGTAGTATTCTTGACAGAACAATTAATAAGTTTGTTTCGGGACATGTTGAGTTCAGATATGTAAAATCTGGAACTGAATTTTTTATATATCTTGAACCAGCGCCAAATCATTGGTACTTCTTTAAATACACTTTCAATTCGATGCTTACAGTGTCAAGTGACCCTGTTTACAATGAAATAATTGAAAAAATTAAATTAAAAGACAGAAAATTTAAAGCCGAAGGAACAAAATATACCTATTATCTAACATATCCAAGGGTAAAAGATGAAGCCATATTTTATTTCAAAGGCGGTAAAAAAGAGGACCTAAATCCTAAAGGTAAAAAACCAAGAAGATGATAAATAGCCAAGTACCATTATTTATAAATAAAAATTTAGAAAACGAAAACTTTATCACAGGCGCTGAAGCACACCACGCCAGCACCGTTTTGCGTTTGCGTGAAGGAACCCAAATACAGATTACCAATGGAAAAGGCAAGCTTATAAAAGCTGTTGCAACAAATATTTCTAAAAACAGAATTGATTACTCGGTAAATGAAATTTATGAACTACCAAGACTTCTGTATAATCTGCATTTAGCCGTAGCACCAACTAAAAATATTGAGCGTTATGAATTTATGATAGAAAAATGCACCGAATTTGGTTTTAATGCACTAACCCCTGTTATTTGCGAGCGCTCCGAGAGAAGTGTTGTAAAAACTGAAAGGTTAAACAGAATTATTGTTGCTGCTGCAAAACAATCGTTAAAAGCCTGTTTCCCAGTAATTAACGAACCGTGCAAATTTAAAGACTTTATTTTGCAACAAAAAAATATAGAAAAAAAATATATAGCAATCTGCAATATTGACAACAGAATTCCTATTACTGAAGTTACTGAATTACACAAAGATACAGTTGTGTTAATTGGACCAGAGGGAGATTTTTCCAATTCCGAAGTTGATTTTGCATTAGCGAGCGGTTTTATACCGATAACACTTGGCAATAGTCGCCTTAGGACAGAAACAGCAGGAATAGCAGTTTGCCATTCATTTTATTTGAAAAGTTTTTAACTGTTTAAAAATGAATTATTTATTATGAGAAATCTATTATTTATAATTATTTTATTTGCATCATATTCGTATGGTCAAGATTATCCGTTAAAAATTGCCTTATTGAAGTATAGCGGTGGGGGAGACTGGTACGCCGACCCTACAGCCTTGCCAAATTTAATTGAATTTTGTAACCAAAACTTAGGCACAAATATTAATCCGCAACATGATGAGGTCGAGGTAGGTAGTTCTCAAATTTTCGAATATCCTTTTGTCCATATGACGGGTCACGGCAATGTTGTTTTTTCTCCTTCCGATGTTAAAAATCTGAGGCTATACTTAGAATCTGGAGGCTTTTTACATGTAGATGACAATTATGGACTCGACCCGTTTTTTCGGCGTGAGATAGCAAAAGTTTTTCCCGATAATTCTTTGGTCGAACTGCCCATTAGCCATCCAATATATAACCAAAAGTATAAATTTCCGAAAGGTTTGCCAAAAATTCATGAGCACGATAATAAACCTCCGCAAGGATTTGGTATATTTGTAAATAACAAGTTGGTTGTTTATTATACTTATGAATCGGATATTAGCGATGGTTGGGAATCGCCAGAAGTTCATAATAATTCACCCGAAACACGTGAAAAGGCTCTTAAAATGGGAGCAAATATTATTCAATATGTTTTTAACCATTAGAATATGAGGAAAAATATCAATAAAATATTGATTATTCAGACAGCCTTTATTGGCGATGCAATATTAGCAACGGCTTTAGTTGAAAAATTAAAATCCTTTTATCCAAAAACAAAGATTGATGTTTTAGTTCGGAAAGGGAATGAATCCATTTTTAACACCAATCCAAATGTAGGCAGAGTTCTAATGTGGAATAAAGCAAAGAAAAAATATAGATCGCTTTTTGCCATTATTCACAAAGTTAGAAGGCGAAAATATGATATTGTGATAAACGTACAGCGATTTTTTAGCACGGGTCTGATAACAACAATGTCAAGTGCGCCAATTAAGAGCGGATTCAAGAAAAATCCATTATCATTTTTCTTCCAAAATAAGGCAGAACACAAAATTGCAGGGGAACATGAGATTGATAGAAATCAAAAACTCATAGAGTTTATTACTGATAGTCACGCTGCTAAACCTAAAATTTATATTACAGAAAGAGCTGATTATAACGTTAAAAAATTTAAAAATCAAAAATATATTTGTATAGCTCCAGCCTCTGTTTGGTTTACCAAACAATTTCCTGAAAGCAAATGGATTGAATTGATAAACAGCTTAAACAGAGATGTTCGCGTTTATCTAATTGGTAGTAGTAGCGATTTTGAACTATGTCAAAGAATTGTCGGAAAAACTAACAACAATGTAGTAAATTTATGTGGTCAACTATTGTTGATAGAGTCAGCTGCGTTGATGAAGGATGCTGTTATGAATTTTGTTAACGATTCGGCGCCGTTGCATATTTGCAGTGCAACAAATGCACCTGTAACAGCCGTTTTTTGTAGCACTGTACCATATTTTGGATTTGGTCCAGTAGGAAACAACGGTAAAGTTGTAGAAGTTTCTGAAAATCTCTCTTGTCGTCCATGTGGACTACATGGACGAAAACAGTGTCCAGAAAAGCATTTTAATTGTGCACAAAAAATATCAATCAAGCAGCTACTTGATCGTATTCCAAACGGTTAAGACTTAATAAACAACACAATATAAGCCTATGTTCGATAATATTGTAAATTATTTACCAGATTTTTGGTCAGACATAGGCAATGTAATTACTTTTGTTTATGTAATTACTGTTGTTGCTACAGCAATCATTATTATAAGTCAAAATCGTTCGCCACATAAAACAATGTCGTGGATACTGGTTTTAATTCTCGTTCCCGTCGTGGGAATAGTATTTTACTTAGTGTTCGGACAAAACTATAGAAAGCAGAAAATTTTTAGTCGCAAAGGATTAGTTGACTTTATTAAGCTCGAAGAGCTAAGCGCTGAACAATTAAGCGACTTGGCTGAAAAAACCTATATTCACGATCCATATATTGAAGATAAAACAAAGATAGTCAGACTGTTACTTCGTAATAGCAAGGCAATTTTGACAAATATTAACAAGGTTTCTATTCTTAATAATGGAGACGAGAAATTCAGAGCTATGTTTAAAGCTATGAAAGGAGCCAAACATCATATACACCTCGAATATTATATACTAGAGTCTGATAATATTGGAAAAGAGGTTGGTGATGTTCTAATAAAAAAAGCCGACGAGGGAGTAAAAGTTAAAATAATATATGATGATGTTGGCAGCTGGAAACTTAAAAAGCAGTATATTAGGGAGTTAGAGAAACATGGTATTGAGTTTGCCTGTTTTATGCCAGTAAGATTTCCGATCCTTACAAGGAAAATCAATTACCGTAATCATCGAAAAATTACAGTTGTTGATGGTAAAATAGGTTTTGTCGGCGGAATAAATATTGCCGACCACTATATACACGGAAATCGCAAAATACCCTTTTGGCGTGATACACACATGATGACAGAAGGACAAGCGACCGTCGCCCTACAAATAATTTTTGCAACAGATTGGTTTTTCCTGAAAAAAGAGCTATTAGATGACCCTATTTTTTTCCCGGAACCTTTGATAGATGACAAAACATTAGTTCAAATAGTTGCGTCAGGACCCGACTCTGACTGGGCTAGCATTATGCAAGCTTATTTTACTTCGATTACTTTGGCACGAAAAAATGTATATATATCAACACCATACTTTATTCCAAACGAAAGTATTTTAACTGCACTCAAAACCGCTGCCCTTAGTGGTATAGACGTTAAAATTTTAATACCTGGGATAAGTGATTCTAAGTTTGTCTATTTTGCAACCCTCTCTTTTGTTAATGAGTTGCTTGAGGCAGGAATAGAGATTTATTTATATCGTAAAGGCTTTAATCACAGTAAGATAATTATGGTGGACAATGCGTTTTGTTCAATCGGAACAGCCAATATGGATTATAGAAGTTTTAGCCAAAATTTTGAAGTCAATGCGTTGATCTACGATCCTGTCGTTACATCTGAATTAACTTATTGGTTTTTCGAAGATTTGAAAGATAGTGAGTTAATATATCTCGAAGAGTGGATTAAGAGACCGGTTATGCAAAAATTCAAAGCAAATATTGCTCGTATTGCCAGCCCGCTATTGTAAGGGACAATGGACAAGTGAAAAGACTGTTACCTTTCTTTTATAGGTTGTGGATTAATTCAAATAATCTCCTTCTCCTTGCACCTTTTTCCTCTTATTAGGGTTCTGTAATTTTAAATCTCAGTCTCAATACTCCATTTTCCCACGAATGGGTTGTAATTTTGAACGTTCCAATTTCAGAGGTGTTTGATACATGTGGTCCTATGCATGCGCAATGGTCGTATTCTCCGACAGAAACTATTCTAATTTTTTCGCCAACATCTTTGGGAAGTTTTGATGTATCTACAAACCTTCTTGCCTTCTCAAGTGTTACAAACCGTTCGGTAACAGAGTGATTTTTACTCAACTCCTCGTTTACGGTCCCCTCTATATCTTTAACTTGCTCATCTGTAATAGGAGAGGGGAGACGATAGTCGCATTTAGACTTTTTTCGTTCTATGTGTGCGTTAAATGATCTACCACAATTAAATTTTCTAACCATGGTTTGATTTAAAACATGCTCGGCAGTGTGCATAGGAGGATAATAGTTTTTCTCGTTCATAAATTATTTTCTTGAGTTTACGAGTTATTATATTTGTTGTTCTTTCAATAAAAGTTCCAGTGTTAGATTATTCGTTTTTATAATCTATAGTCCTAAAAGGATGAAATAATTATAGCCTAATGAAAATCTTTGGTTAACCAAACCCTAAAAGGGTGACATAATTAATCCGTAAACTGTATAAACAAGTTGAATGTAAATTTGTGATAACGCGCTTGTTATTAAGCAATTTCACCCTATCGGGGTCCAATCATTTTTTGTTTTTGATATCTATAATCATGTTATCCTTACGGAATTGTTTTTTATTTATCATTGTGTTTTCAACAGCACGAATGTACAATAATAGTTTCAGAACAACAAGGCTTTCTTTTACTAGTATAATTTTAGGGTCTGATATGTCGATTTATATTTTTGTCCAAGTTTACAAAACAAAATTAAATTACTAAATTTCTGGGAAAATCAAAAAGGTATTAATCTGAAAAAAAGAGTTGCGTTAAAAAAAGTATTCTTAATCAGAAATTTTAAATGAGATTTTTTAGGTTTCAAAATTTATTTTGTAATATTTTTTAATTTAATGTGCAGAAATTTTATAAAAATATCAAAATTTTTACTATAAAATAATAACGTTTACATAAAAAAATTAAGACCTATAAAGAACCATAAAGCAACTGATTACACCAATAAAATTTGCTCGTAACTTTCATCAATTTAATAAATAATGGTAAATTTAGTTAAAAAATATAAGCAATAAATCACTGATATATAGATGTGTATATAAAATATAAAAAAATATACTTCAAAATACTTGATAGTGAACTCCATATCAAAATATCTAAAAAAACAAGAGAAAATTTATTTTTTATATAAAAATAATTCACAATATTGCAGCTATAAATGTCATTTTTTTGTGTACTGATTTTTAAGTAAAAGGAGTTTTTTTAAATGAAATTTTTTAGTCATGATCAAATATGGGAGAGGTGTCTTAATATAATTCGAGACAATTTGCCAGAGGAATCTTTTAAAACATGGTTCGTTCCAATAAAACCGATACATTTTGAAGGAACAGATTTGCGACTTCAAGTACCATCGATGTTTTTTGTGGAGTTTTTAGAAGAGCATTATATTGGACTTCTTAAATCTACATTACGCCGAGTTATTGGACCCGGCGCTAAATTATCATACGAGCCAATTATGGTTCAAGACTTAACAAACAACAATTCTCAAACTATTGCTATGCCAGCACAAGGAAAAGTAAACACCGTAAACAAGCTTGTTGAAATGCCAATCAGTGCCGATAGACGGCATGAGATAAAAAACCCTTTCGTAATACCGGGCTTACAAAAACTTAAAATAGACTCGCAATTAAATCCACAATACACATTTGAAAATTTTATAGAAGGCGATTGTAACAAATTAGCTCGCTCAGCAGGGTTAAATATAGCAGCAAATCCTGGCAAAACAGCGTTTAATCCGTTGTTTATTCACGGTGGAAGCGGTTATGGAAAAAGTCACCTTGCTCATGCTATTGGTCTTCAGGTTAAAGAACAGCACCCCGACAAAATGGTTTTGTATGTTCACGCACATCAATTTCAACAACAGTTTGTTGATGCTGTACAAGCAAATGAAACAAACGACTTTATAAACTTCTACAGAATGATAGATGTTTTGATTATTGACGATATACACTCATTTGCACAGGGAAATAAGCCCAAAACTCAAGAAGCATTCTTTCACATTTTTAACTACTTACATCAAAACTTTAAACAACTTGTATTAACATGCGATAAGTCACCAGCCGAGCTGCAAGGCTTGGAGCAGCGACTTTTATCACGCTTTAAATGGGGATTAATTGCTGAGCTACAAGCCCCTGATTATGAAACACGATTAGCAATATTAAAACATCGTCTATATAGAGATGGAGTTGAGCTTAATTCCGAAATACAAAAATATATTGCTAAAAACGTTACTACAAACGTTAGGGAAATGGAGGGTGCATTAGTTTCATTATTAGCACACTCAACTTTAAATAAGAGCGAAATAACTTTGAGTTTAGCTCAAGATTTAATTGATAAACTTGTTAAAAACACACGCAAACCAATTACTGTTGATTTAATACAAAATACAATATGTAGCTACTATAAAGTCTCTCTTGAGCAACTTAATAGTAAAACGCGCCGGAGAGAAATTGTTCAGGCTCGCCAAGTTGCAATGTATTTTGCCAAGAAGTTAACCAAAGAGTCGTTAGCGTCAATTGGCACGACAATAGGAGGGAAAGACCATGCGACAGTTCTTCACGCATGTAAAACAGTTAGCAACTTAATGGAGACCGACAGAAGTTTCAGAGAGGATGTGTTAGAGTTAGAGAAAATATTCAAAGGTTAATTACTTTTCTAATGGCAATAGTTTCCAAAGCGACGTTTAATTGTTAGCTTTGGAAACTATTTCA
>DAOOBP010000014.1:0-34409 GCA_035407925.1 Salinivirgaceae bacterium | reverse complement strand
ATCAATTAAAAATTAAAAACATTTCATAGACAAAATGGGAGCCAAAAGGTTTATTTGTTGGGGTTAAATTTTTATTATTTAATTCTAAACCGAATAATTTGGTAATAGAGGTTGCGTGGGTAGGCGGTGCCTCATAAGTGCCCAACTGCTGCGTTACTTCGATATGGTTGCTGAGCTTGTCGAAGCACGGGCTCAGTCACGTACACTTCGGCTTTGCTCAGTGCATCGCTTCATGTACGCTCCTTCGCCCTCAATCTCAGCGCCTTGCATTTGGACACTTCTGAGCCACCTTGCCACTTTTTTGTTAAATGATACTTTTGAGACAGCCTCTACAATCGTCACAATTTTACCATATTAAAAATAAGCAATAGCAAGATGAAATGTTTATTTTTGTGCTTAAAATAAAACAACAGTAATATGCAGAAAAAACTTACCGAAATAAGTAAAATAGGCGAGTTTGGTTTGATAAGTAAGATATCAGATACCGTAAAACTTTATCACCCCGAGTCAGAGAAAGGTATTGGAGACGATGCCGCAATATTAAATTTCAATGGTAGCAAAATTTTAGTAACTACCGATATGTTAACAGAAGGTGTGCACTTCGATTTAACCTATATGCCGCTGCAACATTTAGGATATAAGGCAGTTGCAATAAATCTTTCAGATATCTATGCAATGAATGGCGAGCCTAAACATATAACTGTTTCAATTGGTTTATCATCAAAGTTTTCGGTCGAGCATGTCGAAGAGATTTACAAAGGAATAAATAAAGCATGCGAGTTTTATAAAGTAGATATCGTAGGTGGCGATACTGTTGCTTCGCTTAGCGGACTCGTAATTTCCATTACAGTCATTGGAGTAGCCAACGAAAAAGAGATAACCATGCGTAGCGGCGCTCAAGAGAACGATTTGATATGTGTTTCAGGTGATTTAGGCGCCGCCTACTTAGGACTAAAACTTTTGGCCCGCGAAAAGGCTGCATTTGAGGTTGCACCACATCAACAGCCACAATTTGCTGGATATGAGTATTTGATAGAGAGACAGTTAAAACCCGAACCACGTCGCGATATTTGCAATAAACTTAGAGAAGCGGGAGTAGTACCAACCTCAATGATTGATATAAGTGACGGTTTATCAAGCGAATTGATGCATTTAGCCCAAAACTCGGAAGTAGGTTGCCGTATATACGACGAAAAAATCCCTATTCATGAGCAATCAATAAGACTTTGCGATGAGTTTAATATTGACCCATCAATACCTGCCCTTAATGGAGGGGAGGACTACGAACTTCTTTTTACTGTCAAACAGTCTGATTACGAACGTATAGCGAAAATCGAAAACGTGTCAATCATAGGGCATATTACATCGTACAAAGGCTTGTGCGAGATTGTATTTAGAGATGGGACGGCTGTACCCTTAACAGCGCATGGGTGGAATGCCTTTGAAAGCTAAAAGTTAAAAGTTAAAAGTTTGTAAAGTAGAGGCGGTGTCTAAGAAGCGCCCAAGCGCTGTACTTCGATGGTTATTGAGCTTGCCGAGATGCAGGCTCAGTGACCGCTCTTAGGCAATTTTTTAAATATTTCATTATCGAACGAATCTTGGCATAAAAAGAGTAGATTTGTCCATAAATTGTGTCAAGAAACTATATTTATAGTTTGTAAATCATAATATATTGGAAAGTCTAAAAGAAATAGCCTCTATTTTACCCGAAAAACCAGGTGTTTACCAGTTTTTTGATGATAAAGGAGCAATTATTTATATCGGGAAAGCAAAAAGTCTTCGACGAAGGGTATTGTCATATTTTACTAAAAATCATGATAATGCTAAAGTTCGAGTTATGGTTAGGCGAATTAAAAGAATTGAGCATATTATTGTTGATACCGAAATGGATGCTCTGCTTCTTGAAAACAGCCTGATAAAGAAATATCAACCTCGTTATAATATCCTACTTAAAGACGACAAAACTTTTCCTTGGATTTGCATAAAAAACGAATCTTTCCCACGTCTATTTTATACACGCGAAATTGTTAACGATGGTAGTGAATATTATGGTCCGTTTACATCGGTTTATATGGTTAGAACATTGATAGATTTCCTTAGAAAAACGTATTCTATCCGTACTTGCTCTCTAAATCTAACGCAAAAGAACATCGAAAGTAAAAAATTTAGTAGCTGTTTAGAGTTTCAGATTGACAATTGTAAAGC
Organism: Salinivirgaceae bacterium; assembly: GCA_035407925.1. Taxonomy (GTDB): domain Bacteria; phylum Bacteroidota; class Bacteroidia; order Bacteroidales; family Salinivirgaceae; genus JAAYQU01. The sequence continues at coordinate 32,204 of DAOOBP010000014.1, read as the reverse complement.
GCCGTGTATCGGTTTGCAAAGCGAAGAGGATTACTTAGCAGCCATTCCACAAATCAGAAATATTTTAAAAGGCAATATCAACGAAGCTATCCTGCACTTTAAAAACAATATGATTTCAGCTGCACAAAGTTTAAATTTTGAGGAAGCCGAATATGCGAAACAGAAAATGCAACTGTTGGAAAATTATCAAAGCAAATCTACAGTAGTAAATGCAACAATAAGTAACGTCGATGTTTTTTCGCTTGTTAAAGATGAGAAGAGTTGTTTTATTAATTATTTGAAAGTAGTTCAAGGCTCAATAATACAATCATATACTACTGAATTGCAAATACATCTCGATGAGGACAAAGTTGATATATTGCAAATGGCAATTATCGAGATTCGCAATAAGCTAAAAAGCGTATCTAATGAGATTATAGTTCCGTTTAACCCTGAGTTAGATATGGAGGGGATAAAGTTTGTTATTCCCAAAAGGGGCGATAAACGTAAACTTCTTGAGTTATCGGAAAAGAATGCAAAATATTACAGGTTAGAGAGACTTAAAATGTCTGAAAAAGCGAATCCTGCTTTGAAAACCGAGCGATTACTTGCTCAAATGCAAAAAGATTTAGGACTTCCTAAGCCTCCCATGCACATAGAGTGTTTCGATAACTCTAACTTGCAGGGAACGAATGCAGTATCAGCGTGTGTTGTATTTAAAAACGCAAAACCGTATAAGAGTGAGTATAGGAAATTTCACGTAAAAACAGTTGAGGGTATTGACGACTACACCACAATGCAGGAAGTAATCACACGCCGCTACCAGAGACTCTTAAGCGAGAGCAAACCCTTACCCGATTTGATCGTAATTGATGGAGGCAAAGGTCAATTGAGTGTCGCTTATGAAGCATTGAAAAAACTTGGCATTGAAGAAAAAGTATCGTTGATATCTATTGCTGAGAGACTTGAGGAGATTTTTATACCGCACGACTCTATTCCTCTGTATATAGAAAAAAATAGCTCAACGTTGAAGGTTATACAAAACATTAGAAACGAAGCCCACCGTTTTGGAATTACATTTCACAGAGATGTTAGAAGTAAAAATTTTGTACAATCCGAACTCGACAATATAAAAGGTATTGGTCCTGCGACTATTAGAACTCTTTTGTCGGAATATAAGTCGATTGATGAAATAAAAAAAGCCACCCACGAGCAACTTGCCCAAAAAATAGGTAAAAGCCGCGCTGATATTATTTTCACGCACCTTCATAAAAAGGGTTGAAATTTGCACTCCAACCCCACAAATCATGAACTTTCACCAATTATGGGGTGCCTCAAAAATTGCAACCTGATAGGTAATAACCTACTATCTAATTTATATTTATTTTATAACGTTATACCAATTGTAATTTAAAAATTGTCCAATATTTTTTAAATTATACAATTGTAAATATCAATGTTACAAACACATAGCCCAAACAAACGATAGTAAAGTTTGGACTATAGCAGATGTCCAATCGGTATTAATCATCATCTTCTTCTTCGTCAAACTCTATAGGCTCATCGTATCCCGATTCATCTGAATCCTCTTCGTCATCGAAGTCGCTATATTTTTCTTCGTATGTTTCTTTAACATCATCTTTCAAAATGCCGTCATCATCAAAGTCGTCATCGTCTTCGACAATACGTGTGGCTTCGGTTTTTGTCATTTTAACCAAATAGTAATACTCTTCAGTTTCAAATGGCAAAGCGCTGATTAATTTACCTTCACGATCGGTGTATGTGATTAAGTTTTGTGTATAGCCTGCAGGATACGCAAGTTTAATTTGCTCTTTTATATCCTCAGAAAGCTTTTCATAATCTTTTAAAATGCGTGGTTTTTTTTCACTCATAGCTTTTAAAATCAATAAATAGTGTTTGTGTTAATAGATTAAAATATTTAATAGCTATATTGTCGCCAAATATCAATATTTTTTTTTTAATAAAACAAATCTATAATTAAAGAAAATACATTTGTTCGTATTTTTATCACTTTAGTTTAAAAATAGCTTTATTTGCAAGTGTTTTTGAACAATTATTTCAATCACACTATATACCAATTGTAATTTTATAAAAGTACATGGTGACTGGTGGTTGGTGAAAGTCTGAAAACGCTATAAACTTTTAACTCATTCGCCAACAGCTTAATACTTTAAAACTTTCTACTTGTAACTAACGTATGAAAGCCTTAATTGCGGTATTCAAAGAGATATTAAAGAAAGGACCTATCGGTATTTATCTGATGACCCTTATTATTCCTATTAGTTCCAAACCTTTAGGAATAGTTGCTGCAATTATTTTCTTTGAGGCGGTAGTACGCAAACAGCTTGCTGAAAAAGAAAATATCCAAAAACAACTCAATTGGAGAAATCCCGGAGTTTGGATTTTTGCCTTTTATTTTATGCATATATTTGGGCTCTTTTGCACCGAAAACACAGAGTTTGCATTTATGGATTTGGGCATGAAAGCAGCATTTGCAATTTTTCCCTTGATATTTCTTTTTTATCAACCGGTTATCAAATGGCAATGGTTTGTTAATGCTTTTATTGCCGGAGCTCTTATTTCAATTATTATCAATATTATTATTTCTGTTATTATTTACTCTCAAGTATCTAGTTCTTTGGTGTTTACGTCTCGCCTAATGCATCGTGGCTATTGGACTATTTATCTTATAATAGCTATATTTTTTCTTCTCAATAAAGCGTTCGATACTCAAATTAAAAAAAGAAGAGATGATTATTTATTACTAACTATATTCATATCTGTTTTTTTAGTTTTGACGCTCTGTAGGACGGGGTTAGCTATTTTTTCCATTTTGCTTTTATGGTTTATTGTTAATCTGTGCAAACGAGTTAATAAGTGGATATCTGTAGTTATAGTTACTTCTATTGTACTTGGAACGATTTCTGTTTATTTATTCTTTTCCCCATTAAGAGCGAGAGTTGACTCGATTTTTTTTGAAATCCAAAAGAAAAAAGAGGAGTACAATATGTATAGATTAGGAAACGTCGAGGCAAGAATTTTAACATGGGAGAGTTCTATTCAAGTTATAAAAGATAACTTTTGGTTTGGAGTTGGAACAGGCGATGTGAAGGATAAGCTCGATCGACAATATTTAATCAACGGTTATTTTGCTCTTGAGAAATACAATTTAAATAGTCACAATCAATTTTTGAACTCTCATGTTGCACTGGGAGTTTTTGCTCCACTGTTTTTACTTATGGCTTTTTTTTGTAAGCTTGCTGAAAAAAAGTCCTACAGATAAGTACCATACTTGGCGTTTTGGAGTAACTATAATTCTTTTTTTAGCCTTGTTAACTGAATCTATGCTTGAAGTGCAATCGGGCATTATACCTTATGCTTTTTTACTCTGTTTTTTATATAGCTCAAGAGTTGAGGAGGAGATGACAGAACTTTCTTAACTTAAGTAATTATTGATTAATAATCAGTTGTTTAGTTATGCATTGATAATTGCTAATTGCCTAAGAACACATCAAGCAATTTGTTTGCTGCTGATACCGACTTTACGTTTTCAATAACAAGTCTGAGTCTCTTGGCGTGTTCCTGCATATGAGCTAAATTTGGCTCTCTTTGTAGAACCAAAAGCATATTTTGGAACATTTGACTGTCAAAAAAGTCCGATTTTTGGTCGCTAATAAAATAACAGATCATTTTTTGCTGTTTAATTACAATTTTTTCAAATCCAAGAGTAACAGCTTTGCGACGAAGCTTTACAACATTTATTAACTCTTCTGTCTCTTTTGGAATTTTACCAAATCGGTCGATAAGCATTGTTGAAAATTGTTGCAACTCATCTTTCGTTGTTATATTATCTAACTGTTTGTAAAGTTTTATTCGCTCAGCGATGTTACTTATATAACTATCTGGAAATAAAACCTCTAAGTCCGTGTCAATTTGACAATCTCTTGTTGTATCAATATTTTTAACTTGTCTGTTGTTTGCATTATTTCCAAGTAGGTTTTTAAACTCCTGCTCTTTAAGTTCCAAAACAGCTTCCTGCAAAACTGTTTGATATGCTTCGTAGCCAAGTTGTGATATAAAACCGCTCTGTTCTCCTCCCAAAAGATTTCCTGCACCACGTATATCTAAATCTTGCAAAGCGATATTTAAACCACTTCCCAGCTCTGAAAATGATTCAATTGCCTGTAAACGTCTTCTCGACTCGGCTGGCAAAAGCTGTAGCGGTGGAGTTAAAAGATAACAAAATGCTTTTCTGTTCGATCGACCGACCCTTCCCCTGAGTTGATGCAAGTCCGATAGTCCAAAATTGTGTGCGTCGTTAATAATTATTGTGTTAGCGTTCGGAATATCTAAGCCCGACTCAATTATGGTAGTTGCAACCAAAACATCATACTTTTCGTCAATAAATTCGAGCATGATTTTTTCTAACTGGCGACCCTCCATTTGTCCGTGAGCGTGGACAACTCTTGCTTTTGGACAGATATTTTTTATAATTTTCTCAACTTCAACGATATTTTGAATTCTGTTGTGTACAAAAAAGACTTGTCCGCCTCTATTAGTTTCATAATCAATAGCTTCCATAATAATATTGGTGTCAAACGTGTGTATCTCTGTTGTAATGGGAAGTCGGTTAGGGGGCGGAGTTTTTATAATAGACAAGTCGCGAGCGCCCATAAGTGAAAACTGTAGCGTGCGTGGAATAGGTGTAGCTGTTAAAGTAAGAGTATCGACATTAACTTTCATGGCGCGGAGTTTCTCTTTTGTTTTTACACCAAATTTCTGCTCCTCGTCAATTATTAATAATCCTAAATCTTTGAATTGCACGTCATTGGAAACCAATCTATGTGTACCTATAATTATATCGACTAAACCACTTTTTAAATCATGCAGAACAGAGTTTACCTCTTTTGAGCTTCTCATTCTTGAAACATATTCAATTCGTACAGGAAAATCTTTTAACCTTTCGGTAAAGGTTTTCATGTGCTGAAAAGCCAAAATAGTTGTTGGCACAAGTACAGCAGTCTGTTTGTTGTCACAAGCTGCCTTGAAAGCGGCTCTTATCGCCACTTCGGTTTTACCAAATCCGACATCTCCACAAACTAATCTGTCCATTGGTGACGAATTTTCCATGTCAGATTTAACGGCTTTAGTTGCCTGTTCTTGGTCGGGGGTATCTTCGTAAATAAAACTCGCTTCAAGTTGTTGGTTTAGGTAAGAATCTGCCGAAAATGAATATCCCGGTTGTTGCAGACGTTCGGCATAAAGGCTAATAAGCTCGCGCGCAATGTCTTTTATCTTGCTTTTGGCTTTGTTTTTTGTGTTTTGCCACAACGCCGAGCCTAATTTGTGAATTTTTGGAGGCACGGCATCTTTGCCTTTATATTTGCTAATTTTATGAAGCGCATGTATATTGACAAACAGCGTATCGTTGTCGCGGTAAACCAATTTTATAACTTCTTGAATTTTCCCGTTAACCTCAATTTTTTCGAGCCCTCCGAAATATCCTACACCATGGTCAATATGCACAACATAATCACCTGGATGTAATGAGGTGATGTCGTTTAAAGTAAGCGCTTCCTTACGGGTAAATCCAAGCTTTACCCTATATTTATGATATCTGTCGAAAATTTGATGATCGGTAAAGAGACAAATTTTTAAATCGTGATCGATAAAGCCCTTGTGTACAGTGCCTAACGTTGTATGAAAACTTATTGTACTATCAATTTGATTTAAAATAGTATCAATCCTATCAATCTGTTTTTGTTGTTCAGATACGATTAATACTTCGTAATTCAGCTTGTTGTATTCAACAATGGTTTGCTGTAGAAGCTCAAAATTTTTTGAAAAACTTGGTTGTGCTTCGGTTTGAAATGTAAAAGGAGTATCAGAACCTATATTCCTGATATTGTGGATTGTCGGGAAACGATCTAAGTTTTTTAGCAACTCGTCGGCATTTGTAACAATGTTTTTTATATCAATTTCAAGCTCATTTTCTTTTTCTATCGAGGTTTCCCATAAAAATTTAAGTTTACTTTCCGTAAACCTGTAGTCATCATAAACAATAATTGTATTTTCGTGCAATATGTGTGATATTGGAACCCTATTGCCCTCGTTTTTGTTTATGCCCAAGTTGGGTATTATGCTCATGCTATCAACTTGATATTCAGATATCTGGGTTTCAATATCGAAAACACGAATAGTATCAACCGTATCGCCCATAAAATCAATACGATAGGGGGAAATGTTTGAAAATGAAAAGACATCGACAATACCACCTCTGACTGCAAATTGACCCGGTTCATATACAAAATCGACGTACGTAAAATTGTATGTTAGAAGCAAATCGGTTAAAAAATCGGGTGAAATATTTTCATTTTTATGCAGTGATATTGTGTTAGAAACAATGTCTCCTTTCGAAACAGTTGTCTCAATAAGTGATTCGGGATATGTTACTATAAAAAGAGGTTCTCTTTTTGTGTCAACAATTTTTCTAATACTTTCGCCGCGTAAAAGCGCCGACTCAGGGTCGTGCTGACCATAAATGGCGGCACGTTTAAAATCAGAGACAAGTAAACAACAATTTTCATCGCCAAGTACCGATTGAGCCTCGTTGTGTAAATATGCAGCTTCTTCGCGATCGTTGGCAATTACAAAAACATCGGATTTTGATTTTTTGAAAACAGCAAAAAGAAAAAAACTGAAAGCCGACTCGTTTAATCCCGATAATGAGACACTATCTGTCTCGGAAAATTTTTCTAATAAGAGACTTATGTTTTTGTGTTTTTGGTACTTTTCAAATAGTATGGAGAGATTGAAATTTGCTGTCATCAAATGGTTATAATTGTTGCTGAATTTGTTAAAAAAGCCCTATGATGTTTAATCACAGGGCTATGATAAGTTTTTATTAAAGACTTTTAGTTAAAAAGTACTCGCCACTTCGATAAGTTTTATTGGCACTTTTTTAAGCATTGAGTAAATCTCGCCTTCTGAACGGATATCATCGTCATCTGTTTTATAATACCACTCAATTTCAACGTGTACACCAGATTTATAATACTCCTCAAGCTTTGTAAGAATTATCGATATCATTTTTGCTGATGCTGAATTTAGATAATCTAACTTAAATTTAAAAACGATCGATTCATTTTTGTCCTTACCCATGTTTTCTTCAACCCATTTAATAACAGGATCATATGTTTTGACAACATTTTCTGGCAGAGACAGACCGGAAATTTCATAATGTTTTTCGACAGGGTCAAGTATTACCCTTGGAGTTTTCTGGGTGGCTTCAATTATTAATGCTTCCATAATTTAAAAGAGTATTTGGGTTCAAAGATAATATTTTTATAACAAAAACGACCCTTTTTTTAAAACTATTATACAATTTTGTCAAATATTTCCGTTTTTACATTTAATAGATTACTTGTTTGAATATTGAAATATCATATTTTTTTGTTTATCGAAAAAAGATAAAAATAGAGCTAAAACTGTAACCAAATTATAAATGTGATTGTTAATGTACGTAGTAATTGATATAGGAAACACAACAACTAAAGTTGGATATTTTAAAAATAACGAGCTGATTGAAAAAAAAATAGTTGAAACTAACAAAATTCGCTACGATGATTTATTCAACACACATATCAAAGCTGTTATTATAGCCGCCTCTGGCAGGCATTTAACTGGAATAGAGAATTATCTAACAGATAAAAATATATTGTTTTATGTTTTGTCATATAAAACAAAATTGCCTATAAAAATTGATTATAAAACACCTGAGACTCTGGGATTAGACAGAATAGCAGGTTCAGTTGGTGCAACAGTTCTTTTCCCCAATCGACCGAGTTTAATTATCGATATTGGAACGGCTGTTACCTACGATTTAGTTGTAAACAACTGTTTCATGGGTGGGAATATATCACCAGGACTTAAACTGAGATCTCTCTCTCTAAATGAACATACAGAGAAACTTCCTTTAGTTGATGCTACTGACAATCAACAATTATACGGAAAATCAACTATCGAGGCAATAGAAAATGGCGTTTTTAATGGGCTAAAATATGAAATAGAAGCTACAATAAAGTATTTTAGTGAAATTTATAGCGATATTAGCGTAATCATAACAGGGGGAGATGCGCATTTTTTTGTCAATATAATAAAAACTGCGATATTTGTAGAACCAAATTTAGTACTCATAGGATTAAACCGCATACTTTTACACAATGTATAGATATTTGATATTGCTTGTTGTAACTACAATGGTCTCTCAATCTGTATTGTCTCAAATACAAACAGAGAGCCCATATTCAAAACTTGGTTTTGGTCTTATGGAAAATGAAGGGAATATTGTAAATAGCGGTATGGGTGGCTCTTCGGTTACTTTTTATAAAAAAAATGCACTAAATATTTCTAATCCCGCTGCAATTAGTTCAATTGACACGTTGTCTTTCGTGATGGAATTTGGTTTAAAGACAAATTATTCTCATCTATCCGCAACAGGATTGTCAAAACAATCATTTTCTAGCAACTTAAATTATTTTGCTTTTGGTTTTAGAGGATCAAAACGTTGGTCTTCAAGCCTTGGCTTGATGCCTATCTCTTCACGAGGCTACGAGATTGTTGATCGTAAAACAGTTGCAAATGTTGTAGATGAAGAAAAATATTATATTGGTTCGGGCGGTATTAACAAATTGTATTTAATTAACAGTTTTGATATTTTTGAAGATTTCTCTGCTGGTGTATCATTAGAATATCTATTTGGAAAACTTGAAGAGACAAACACATTAATATTTCCAAATTTAACATCTGCTAATTATACGCAGGAAGGGTTAAAACAGCAGATAAGTGATTTTAATGTTTCGTTCGGACTACACTACAGATTGAATAAAGCAGAGCAAGAACGATACGATTTTGGTCTGTCGTTTACACCTAAATCCAAAATTAATGGGAAAGAGATGTACTTGAAAGGAATTACACGTCATAATAATATTTGGTCAATAGACGACAATATTTTTTCAGACACAATTGTATTTTACAACGACAAATCTGTACGGATTGAAAAGCCGATGTCATTTTCAGTTGGGTTTGGCAAAACGTCTCTTAATGAGTATTCGGCGTCAATTGACTATACTTTTGCAAACTGGAAATCAACAAATTATGCAAACACCAAAAACTCGCACCGTTTGGCATTAGGCTACTCGGTTATACCACAATGGAATTCTGCGGTTAGCTATGCGAAACGCTCAACCTATCGCTTTGGTGCATTTTTTGAAAGTACAAATATCTCGATATTTGATACCAACATTTTAAACTTTGGAGTAGCTACTGGTATTGGACTGCCTATAAGGCGAGGTATCTATAGCGTTGATATCGATTTACAGTTTGGACAAATGGGAACAAACAAAAACGGTCAAATCAAGGACCATTACATAAGGCTTGGTTTAAAACTAAGATTTAGTGAAATGTGGTTCTATAAACCAAAATATGATTAATAATTAAACAGAGTGTTAAACTAAATAAAGTAAAAATCATGATTTATAAAAGAATTTTAGCTGTATTAGCCATCTCTTCGATGTTCTTTAATGTTGCTGTATTCGCACAAAAAGGAGTCGAAGACGGTTCTAAGTACGGCAAAGGAGAAGACAGTATTCGAGCATTGCAAAATTTATCAATGTTTCAACAGTACATTAAACAACGAGCGTACAAAGAAGCCAGTACTCCTTGGCGGGTAATTTTTAATGAAGCGCCTCGATGTAGTTTCAATATGTATCTACATGGTGTCACAATATTTAAGACACTATATAACGAAACCAATGACCCTGTGCTAAGAAGAGCTTATGTTGATACAATTATGATGATTTATGATCAACGAAGTGAGTACTTTGGAAAACGAGGAGAGGTGCTTGCAAGAAAAGCGTTGGATATGCGAGAACTTGACGAAACCAGATTAGCAGAAGCTTACGATTTTATTGTCGAGGGCATAAAGCTCGATGGCAACGACATTCCTGAATTTGCTATAAACACCTTTATGCAGATTTCATTATCAAGATACCTGAAAAATGAAATAGACAGAGATCAAATGATCAATAACTTTGCTACCTCTGTCGATATAATGGAATATAAGATTAAACACGCAAAAGACGATAATGAACGGGAAACTCACCAGCAAATTTTAAATAACGCTCAATTAATTTTTTCCAATAGTGGCGCCGCTGACTGTGAAACGCTGACTCCCGTTTTAGAAAGAAAATATACACAAAATCCCAACGATGTTGAAAATCTTCGCAGCATTGTAGATCTTCTTGGAATAGTAGGATGTGAAGACACTGAATTGTACGTAAAAGCAGCCGAAGGGTTATACAAACTTGAGCCAACAGCCTCCTCTGCATATAATTTAGGAAAATACTTTTTGGCAAGAAAAGAGTTTAATAAAACCATATCGTATTACGATCAGGCAATAAATTTGGAGGAAAACGAAGCTACAAAAGCTCAGTATTATGCTGAATTAGCCTTAATATATTTTGTAGCTGAAAAAAGTCCGTCAGAGACTCGAAATATCGCCAACAAAGCGCTTCAGTTGAACCCCAACGATGGTAAAACTATTATGCTAATTGGCAGACTATATGCTCAGTACAACAGAAGCATTAGCGAGGTAGAATTTGAACAAAATACTGCTTATTGGGCTGCTGTTGATAAATTTCTGCAAGCAAAAAGGGTGGACCCAAGTGTTGAAGAAGAAGCCGATAAACTAATAGGCATATATTCAGCATATTTTCCAACTCAAGAAAACGCATTTTTTCATGAACTCTCCGAAGGTCAAGAATATGTAATTCCCGGCTGGATAAATGAAAGAACACGCGTGCGTCTTAAAAAGTGATAAATAAAATATCATATAGTAAAAAACCAAGTAGGATAGCTACTATTTTAGTGGCTGTCCTATTTCTGTTTAATGCCTGTGCCGAAGGAATACACAATAATAGAAACATTCCCGATATTGTGAATTATCCCGGATTGTCAGCAAATAAAGTAGAATTGTTGCATAGTCAATACGGTACAGTTAAACTAAAAGTTAAAGCTCAAACGGTTAATGTGTTCAGTTATCAAGAAGAACCCAAAACCGAATTCCCTGATGGTATAGTTGTTGAATTTTTTGATGATAGTATGAATGTAACATCATACTTATCTGCAAACAAAGCAGTATATTATGAGAAGGATAACAGATGGGAAGCAATAGGCAACGTGGAAGCAAAAAATATCGAAGGAACACTGTTTAACACCGAATATATTGAGTGGGACGAAAAAACCGAACTGATAAAGAGTGATAGATTTATTAAAGTTACCGAAAAGGATGCTATAATTTTAGGACGAGGTTTTAGAGCTAAGCAAGATTTTACAGACTGGAAAATATTTGATATTTCGGGTGATTTTAGTATCAATAAAAGCGAGTTCTATTCAGATGATGATGTTGAAACAGACACATTAATGGATATTTATCCAGATATAAAGTAAGCAATGAACAATTAAGAATTAGGAATGCGACGCACTGGGCGAAGTATTTCGATGGTTGTTGAGTTTATATTTCTACAAGTTCAACAACAATCAAAGCGAACAGCTAATCAGCTGAATATCAGGGCGTTGTAAAGACAGGGCGTGTTTCGTCTTCTCTTAATATCCCTTAATTTCTTAATGGTTGGCAATTAAGTTAAAAGTTATACCGATTGGACAGCTACTATAGTACAAACTTCGCTATCGTTTGTTTCGACTATGTATCTGTTACATCAATATTTAAAATTGTAAAATTTCACTAAATTGCACAATCACAGAAAGACTTGAACTTGAACTTTCTGTTTTGATTTAATCAAAAACAATTAATTGGCGCTTTACACGTTTTTTTGACACTATATATTGTAACTTTTTGGAATTAAAACTGTCTCTATAGTGATAAAAAATATCAGTAAACACTTTAAATTTAACATAACTAATTAGATTATTATGAGATTACAAAAACAATTACGTATTTTATTACTCTTGTTGCCGCTTTTTGCAATTAACATTGCTAATGCGCAAACAGACAATAATGTCCGTGAATATACACTTGAAAACGGACTTACGGTAATTTTAGATGAAAACCACGACAAGCCCGAAGTTTTTGGGTTGATTTCAGTAAAAGCAGGCGGAAAAAACGACCCCGCAGATGCAACTGGAATGGCGCACTACCAAGAGCATATGCTTTTTAAAGGTACAGAAATCTTGGGAACTACTGATTGGGAAAAAGAAAAACCACACATAGACCGTATTTTCAAACTATACGACCAATTAGGAAAAACCACCGATGAAAACGAACGCAAAGAGATTCAAGCAAAAATTAACGAAGAGTCTTTAAAAGCGAACGAATACGCCATACCCAACGAATTTAGTAACTTAATTAACGAAATGGGTGGCACTAATCTTAACGCCGGAACTGGACCAGACTACACTGTTTACTACAACACTTTTCCATCAAACCAGATATTAAAGTGGTTAGATTTATATGCACATCGCTTTATAGACCCTGTTTTCCGTGGTTTTCAGGCTGAATTAGAGGTTGTTTACGAGGAGAAAAACCTCTATAACGACCAGTTCCAAACCAAACTGTTAGAAGAGTTTCAAAAATATTTTTTCAAAAATCATCCTTATGGTCAACAGACACTAATAGGCACTATCGAAGATCTGAAAAACCCATCTCTAACAAAGATGTATGATTTCTTCAAAACCTATTATGTCCCAAACAATATGGCGTTGATTCTCGTTGGCGATTTTAATTCAAGTGAGATAATGCCCATAATTGAAGAGAAATTCGGAAAATGGGAACGTGGCAAAGTTCCAGAATCAAAAGCTTGGGAAGAAGCCCCATTTGCCGGTCGTGAATTTCATGAAGCCAAATTAACACCAATCAAGATGGGAATACTTGGTTTTAGAGCACCATCGGGGAAAGATGATAATTATGTCAAAGCAGATATAATGGCAAGTCTGTTAAACAATAGCTACTCTACAGGTCTATTAGACAAACTTTCAGACGAAGGTAAATTGTTAGGAGCATATGCATTTAGTTTACCTTTACAGGATCATGGGGCTGTATTAGTCCTTTATATACCCAAATTAGTGGGTCAAAAGTTAGATGAAGCTGAAAAAATCATTCTCGAAGAGATTGAAAAAGTTAAGAAAGGAGAATTTGAAGATGAAACGCTTGAAAGTATCAAAAAAAGCGAATATATCTCTTTTGTTAGCAACATGGAAAATAATCTCAACAGAGCTTTAGAGTACAACAACTATTTTACATCAGGAAAACCAATTAGCGATTTTTATAAATATCCTGATATCGTAAAAAACTTGACCAAAGAGGATATTACCAGTATGGCTACCGAAATTTTTGGTGAAAACTATCTTTCATTCAACTCAAAAATGGGTTTCCCTAAAAAAGAAAAAATCGAAAAACCCGGATTTAAGCCACTGTCAACCAATACAAATGAGCGTAGCGTGTACGCGCAATATTTAGATGAAATAGAATCTTTAGAACCCACATTTAATATAATCGATTTCGATAAAGATATTGAGCGCATATCTGTTTCCAATGGTGTAGAATTGTTAAAAGTAGAAAATAAAATTAACAATATATTCTCATTAACAATTGAATATAAAGTTGGAGAAGCTGAAATTCCTCTTTTATCATACGCAAGTCAGGCTGTTAAACTGTGCGGAGCAGGAGATTTATCGCTTAGCGATTTAAAAACCGAGTTTGCAAAAATAGGTACCACATTTAGCTCATGGTCAACAAGAACATCAACCTACATCGATATAAAAGGTGACGAAGAAAACCTTGATAAAACACTTGAACTAATCGGGATGCTAATTGACAAACCGACATTAGAGCAATCTAAACTTAAAACTATAATTGAGGGTGAATTAGCTAACCGCAAAGTGGAGCGTTCCGAACCCGATGCTGTTGCAAATGCGTTGTTGAATTACTCATTATATGAAGAAAAATCAAAATACCTCGATAGATTGTCAAGCAAGGAGCTAAAAAAACTACAAGCAACTGAAGTAATTGATGCTTTTAAAAAGGCGACAACCTACAATGTTCAAATTCGTTTCACTGGTAAAACTTCTGCAAAAGATATTTCCGACATGATTAAACAACATATCCCTATGCAAGAAGCTCCACTAGTCGATAAGAATGAATTGGATATGCCAAGAAAAACATATTCTGAAAACACAGTATTATTAGTCAATAAGCCGAAATCGCGTCAAAGCAAAATGTTCTTCTATTTTGCTGGCAATACATTCTCTCCTGAAAAGGCAGTTGAAATTGAAGCATACAACGAATACATTGGCGGTGGATTCAATGGGCTAATCCTCCAAGAGATCAGAGAATATCGTTCATTGGCTTATGCTGCTGGCGGAAGTTTTAACCTACCAAAGGAATTAGGGAAACCATACGATTTTTATGGATATGTTGGTACACAGTCTGACAAAACGTTAACCGCAATGGAGGTATTTACTTCATTAATCAGGGATATGCCCCAAAAATCAGAACGCATTAGCATGATTCGTAACTATCTTGATCTCTCCTCACAAACCAAAAGACCCGGTTTCAGAGGTCTTGCTAACTCTGTAGAAAGCTGGAAACTTTTAGGATACAAAAAAGACCCTATGATCACAAAATTAGAGGGATATAAAAATTTAACTTGGGAAACTATAAACAACTTCTATATCAACGAAGTAAAAGACAAGCCAATGGTTTATATGATTGTTGGAGACAAAAAACAGATTGATATGAAGGAGTTGGCTAAGTATGGAAAAGTTATTGAGATAAAAGAGAAGAAACTATACAATAAATAATAATTTCATTTTAGGGCTGTTTAAAATATAACAGCCCTGTTTTTTATCATCTATAATCGCTAATAATACCGATAGGACAGCTACTATAGTCCAAACTTCACTATCGTTCGTTTGAACTATGTATCTGTTACATCGGTATTTACCATTGTAAAATTTTAAAAAGATTGGACTATTTTAAAATTACAATTGGTATAAATGGCTGATTTGTAGAGATAATTGAAGCATTTTGTTCAATATCTTTTAACCCACATTATTATGATTTGCAAAAGTTTAACTATAAAAATTCTTTTATCCCACCAATAAATTTTATTTTCGTAAAGATTTTTACAAACGAATCTCAGAAAAAAATATATCGTGAAACAATATTTAGACTTATTGCAACACACCCTTGACAATGGAACAGTAAAAAGAGACAGAACAGGCACGGGTACAATATCAATATTCGGATATCAATATCGTTGTTCACTTGAAAAGGGTTTCCCGCTGCTTACCACAAAAAAATTACACTTAAAAAGCATTATTTACGAGCTTTTATGGTTTCTGCAAGGCTCAACCAACGCTAAATATCTCCAAAATAACGGTGTGAGAATTTGGAATGAATGGGCAGACGAAAACGGAGAGCTTGGACCAATTTACGGTTATCAATGGCGTTCGTGGCCCAAGCCCGACGGTGGACACGTTGACCAAATAAGCGAATTAATAGACAGCTTAAAAAACTCTCCGGACTCACGACGACATATAGTTTCTGCATGGAACGTAGGACAAATAGACCAAATGGCGCTACCACCATGCCATATTCTATTTCAATTTTACGTCGCAGAAGGTAAACTCTCCTGCCAACTGTATCAGCGAAGCGCTGACCTTTTTTTAGGTGTGCCATTTAATTTAGCTAGTTACGCACTATTAACAATGATGATTGCACAAATTGTAAACTTACAGCCCGGCGATTTTATTCACACTCTTGGCGATGCCCATATTTATCAAAATCACATTGAACAGGTAAAGCTTCAATTGTCGCGAAAACCGATGCCTTTACCACAAATGCTGATTAACAAGGATATAAAGTCAATATTTGATTTCTCTTATTCCGATTTTGAACTAATAAATTATAATGCACACCCTCATATCAAGGGAGAAGTATCAGTTTAACAAACAGTTATTACAATGATTTCAATAATAGTAGCGCTCGATGAGCTTAACGGCATAGGAATTAACAATAAATTGCCTTGGCATATAAGCGAAGATTTAAAAAATTTCAAACGTATTACTTCAGGCGAAGGAAAAGCCGTATTGATGGGACGTAAAACTTGGGAATCGCTTCCTACAAAACCCCTTCCAAATAGAGGAAATATAGTGTTTTCAAGAGATGCAAATTACGTTGCCGATGGTGCAAAAGTTGTCAGCTCATTAGATACATTTATTGAACATTGCCTTAGTTACTACTGGGAGCTACATGTTATCGGTGGAGCGCAAATTTACGAACTGTTTATGCCATTGGCAAGCAGGTTATACATAACTCGAGTGCACTCGACTTTCGTCACAGATACCCGCTTAGACTGCTTAAATCTTGACAATTGGACGTTAGTTTCTGAGGAACGACACAGTAAGTCAGAAAAGAACCCATACGATTTCTCATTCCTTGTTTACGACGTAAAAAAGAGTTCATATTTAAGAAAAGTTTAAAACCATACTGAACAGATAAAGCCTTAAATTTGAGAGACTTATAAAACCATGAACAACATAAAGCTTTGGGAACCGAATACAACGCCATTTATAATTGCAGGTCCATGCAGCGCTGAAAGTCGCGAGCAACTAAACTCGTGTGCATCCAGCTTAGTAGAAACAGGCAAAATAGACGCATTTAGAGCGGGAATTTGGAAGCCAAGGACACGACCTGGACAATATGAAGGAACAGGGACAAAAGGGATAGAATGGCTGGTAGAAATTAAAAATAGATATGATTTGCCTGTTATAACCGAGGTTGCAACAGCAAGACACGTCGAGAAAATTTTGAAAGCTGGTATCGATATGATTTGGGTAGGCGCGAGGACTACAGGAAATCCTTTCTCTATACACGAAATAGCCGAGGCGTTGACGGGTGTCGATATTCCTGTTTTAATAAAAAATCCATCAAATCCTGACTTAGAATTGTGGATAGGAGCAATAGAACGTTTCGAACGTGCAGGAATAACAAAAATCGCTGCTGTTCACAGAGGATTTTACCCTTTTGAACCAACCTTGTACAGAAACATTCCAAAGTGGGAAATTCCTATTGAATTAAAAACAAGAATGCCCGAATTAAAGATAATTTGTGACCCTTCACACATTGCTGGAAACAGCGCTTTAGTTTTCGATGTAGCACAATATGCATTCGATATTATGATGGACGGATTAATGATAGAGGTTCATCCTGATCCTCAAAAGGCTAAAACTGACGCAATACAACAGATTACTCCATCTGATTTTTCTTCCATAATAAACAAACTAAAAATACGCACTCAATCGGAGTATATGAATATTGATCAATTAGAAAGAATGAGGCTGCAGGTCGATTCATTAGACCAACAACTTATTGAGCTATTGAAAAAGAGGCTCGATATTTCTAAAAAAATGGGAGAATACAAAAAGCAACAAAACTTAGCTCCATTTCAACTTAAAAGATGGCGAAACATTATCGAATCGAGGATACTTTTTGCCGAAAAACTTGGCATTGATCCTGATTTTATGATGCGCATACTACAGCTAATCCATAAAGAATCTATCGCCACTCAAAACAAAATAATGAACTCGGAGGATTCAATGAACAATGAGCAATGAACAATGAACAATGGATATTTAAGGAAACAACATTTACAAAATTGGGTATAACGTACGTTTTTAACGCTGTCTCAAAAGTCTCATTTAACAAAAAAAGTGGGAAGGTGGCTCAGAAGTGTCCAAATGCAAGGCACTGAGATTGAGGGCGAAGGAGCGTACATGAAGCGATGCACTGAGCTAAGCCGAAGTGTACGTGACTGAGCCCGTGCTTCGACAAGCTCAGCAACCATATCGAAGTAACGCAGCAGTTGGGCACTTATGAGACACCGCCTACACTTTTCACTTTCCACTTTTACCTTTTAACTCAATTGCTAATAGTTTCAATGCTTAACTCCAACCCTACTTGGGGTTCCCGGAAATATATGTCATTAATATCAAATGATAAAACATTTTTTGAAACACCTTCATCAATTTTGTCAGTTGATTGATATGTTTCGCTCATTTTGCGTATCTGTTCACTGTATATCTTACTATATTCTCCGAGTTTGGTGTTTAGTTCACGCATAAAATTTATCCATAAGCCGAATCGATATGTTTGTGCAACAGAGTCACCCGGCAACATGTACTGATAACGAGTAATTGGAAGGGAATAAATTTCCTCGTCTTTTGATGTATAAACCTCCTCTACAGAGGCATATCTTGTGTAAACAAGTGTTTCTGATGGACTTTCATGGTCATCAATGCTTATTTCAATCTGTTCGCTATATTCATTATAACCACCCCATTGATATTCGATATTAAATTTATTGAATGAAAAATCGTATAAAACAGTGTCTGCTGAGGTAATGATTTTAGCATATATAATTGCTTCATTATAAACAGTAAACTGTGTGTCAGTTACAATTATATTTGGAATTTTGCTGCTATTTAAGTGCAACTCTACCATAGATTGGTAAGTGCTTGTGCTTCCGCGATATATTTCAGAGGCATATCCTGTTGTGTAATTTTTAACTTCTACGTTTTGCATAAGAGCAGCTAAAGCGATAGCTCTTTTCTTTGCTTGATATATTGCTGACGTGCTATCTAATCCAGGATCTGAAATCCCGAACACGTATGTTTTATTCGAGCTGTTAAAACCACATAATTCTTGTGGGATAACAGAAGCTTTAGCTCCAAATTTGTAGTAATCTGGATTAATATTTTGCCCATAACTGCAAAAATGCAGTAGTATTCCGAAAACGAATAGTTTAACCGACAATAATCGCATAACTTTATCAATTACGAGTTACTAGTTACGAATTTTAAAACACCATGGCTATTGATTAATAACCAACTATTTAATTGTTCACTTCGCCATTTCGACTATGCTCAATGCAACGCTTCGCTCAGTGCATCGCATTGCTAATAATCAATTCTTGTATCTCCTTCATTCTGTCAGGAGAAATTTTCAGTTTGGGATTTTTGAAATCGCAATCATCCATACTGTTGATAGGAATAAGATGTATGTGAGCATGCGGTACTTCTAAACCAAACACACCAACTGAAACTTTCTTACAGGTGAATGATTTCTCAATTGCCTTTGCTACTTGTTTAACGAAAATTGCCATTTCTGAAATTTCTGAATCTGTTAAGTCAAAATAATCGTCAACTTCGTGTTTGGGTACAATTAAAGTATGTCCTTCTTTAATTGGAAATGCATCTAAGAAGGCAATAAATTTTGAGTTTTCTGCAACTATATAAGCAGGTATTTCTCGGTTAATAATTTTTGTGAATATCGAAGCCATTTTTAAAACGTTTTATTAGTCCAATAAACTGATATTTAGTATCTCGAATTGCAATTTTCCAGCAGGTACAGTAATCTCGGCAATATCGCCGACAACCTTGCCTACTAGTCCCCTTGCTATAGGTGTAGAAATGCTTATTTTATTTTGCTTTAAATCAGCCTCTCCGTCTGGCACGATAGAGTATTCCATAACTGAGTTAGTCTTAAGGTTTTTAATAGTTACCTTTGTAAGAATCTGTATTTTTGAAATATCTATTTGATCTGACTTTATAACTTTTGCATTACGAATTTTCTCTTCAATTTGAGAAATTTTTAATTCCAACAAGCCTTGAGCCTCTTTTGCCGCATCGTATTCAGCATTTTCCGACAGATCGCCTTTGTCTCGTGCTTCGGCTATCTGTTTTGAAATTCTATTTCGCTCTACATTAATTAATTCTTCCAATTCGGTCTTTAACTTTTTAAGACCTTCCTCAGTCATGTAGTTAACTTTTGCCATACAGCGAATTTTTAAATTATAATAGAATAAAAAGAAAAGAATCCCGCACAATGCGGGATCCCTTTCATTACAAACGTATAACGGTTTGGCGGCTTGCTGTAGTGCGGGGTTCACAAATGTTCGTGCGGGTGTGAACGTTGGAAAGTCCGACAGAACTTTCTGCGGGCATACGCCCCGCATTGCAGCAAACCGCTTGTTGTGCGTTCGGCTTTTCTCTATTCATTATTTATTGTTTACCCTGTTCTCATTAATAATTTGAAATGCTATAACTCTTATCTATAAATATCAGTTAATTTTCCTCCTCTGAATACAAGTGTTGGTAGCTGAGATTTTAACATAAGCTTATCGTTTGCGGAATAATAATATAGTTTCGGATTGTTAATGTCGAATTGCCAAATCTCTGATTGTGCAGTGGAACTTATTTTATATAAAGCCTTTTTAACTCCCATTATCTCTTCTACTACTGCTTTGGTCATGCCTATTTCATACTTTCCTGCTATAATTTTTTTTGCAGTTGCTGCTCCATATTTTTTTGTCATTTGTTGCGCCTTGATTGCGTTTGATAAACCTGTTTGTAGCTGCTGTAGGTATTTTACGTTATCAATATTTTTATCCATATAAAATTTCATATCTCCGTTAATAATAGCGTCTAACGTTTGATCTACTTGAGCTTCGATGTTTTTTAAAACATCAACAGGGTGACAATTAGCACTATAATAATCATTGTCTAATACGACTTCCACTTCTTCTATTAGTGTATTTATTTCTGCTTCTTTATTTTCTTCTTCCTGTTTTCGTTGAATTTCTTCCTGTACAAATGCCGAAAGAGAATTTCCAACGCTTTGTTCTCTACGGTATTTTACAGGAAGAATAAGTGTCCCTGTTTTATCAATAACTCCCCAATTATATTGGGGATAATAGGTTGAAGAAGAAACCACAGCAAATCCTTCTGAAAAATCATCTGCACTAGAATATTCTACAGGAATAACTACTTTCCCTGTTTTATCAATATAACCCCATTTATAGCTGCTTCCGCTTTGTACTCTTGCCAATCCTTCAGATAACTCGCCAACTCGACTATATTTAGCAATTATTTTTCCTGCTTTATCAATGATATCCCCATCAGCTTTTAGCAATCCTTCAGAGAACTCACTTATTTCTTTGTATTCCACAGGAATAACTACTTTCCCTGTTTTATCAATGTAGCCCCATTTATCATCGTTTTGTACTCTTGCCAATCCTTCAGAGAACTCGCCAATTTCTGTGTAGGTAGCAATTAATTTTCCTGTTTTATTAATGATATGGCAAAGATTCCTGCCGTAGTTATCTTTTTCAGCTTTTAACAAATCATCTGAAAACTCACTAATTTCTGTGTATTTTAAAGGAATAACAATTGTACCTGTTTTGTCAATCATACCCCAACGTTCATATTTTCTAAATGTATAATCATAATCTTTAACCGTAATTTCACCTTTTACTACTGCCACGCCGTTGGAGAAATCTCTAATTGTATCGTACTCCAAGGGAACAATAAAACTTCCTGTTTTATCAACAACGCCAAATTTGTTGGCATATACTCCATTGCTTACATTTATTCTTGAACGCACGATTGCTACTCCTTCTTCTGAAAAGTATCGAACTTCATTATACTTGCATTTGAGAACTTCTTTCCCTGCTTCATTTATTAAGCCCCAATAACCACCTTTATTTACCGCTGCCAATCCATCGGAAAATGCTCGTGCGTTGTCGTACTTGTGCTTAATAACAGCTTTCCCTGCTTCATTTACATAACCCCATTTCGACTTTTTGTTTTGTTGCGGAGTTAAAGTTTGTGCGTTTGCACCTATATGCAGAGCAATCAAACTCGCAATAAGTGCCATTGTTTTTAATTTGTTCATACGTTCTTGTTTTTTTATAATTTTTTTATCCATTTTTGGTTAGACGATTGCCTTCCTGTGATTGCTGTAGCTTTTTCCTTATCACCGTTTTTAGAAATCTCCAATTTATTTTGATTATTCAACAAATAGCGTCCTATTTGGGCGTTTAGCTTATTGTAAGAACCATACTGTTCCGATAGTTTTATGTATTCTTTCTGCCATTCTTTCCGCTGATTAATTGTAGAAACAACATCTGCAGTGTTAAACTCTTTTTTTCCTAATTCCCTAATAATTTCTTGGGAATAAATGTCCATAAACTCTTTTACTTTTTTCATTTTAATATCCCTGATATGTGTCGGGTGCAACCTTTAAATTATTACATAAAACTCAAATTATCACTAATTCTTTGAATTGCACGCAACGTCCTGTCAGTTTCCAATTCTGTCTCCACGCTGACGCACAACTATTTTATAACGTCACACGTACACCTATTGAATGAACTCCACCAAAAGGATTCGTATCACGATATGAATAATCAATTTTCAAATATGTTTCTCTTTCTCTGTTAAGAGGGACTTGAACAGTAGCTCCAGCGCTTAACCCTGTAAATACGGTTTGACGTTTTGCACTGTTTAATCCATCTTTTTCATAACAGTATCCTCCTCTGACTAGCACGTAATCGAGCATATTGTACTCTAATCCAACCGAATATTGGTCGCGTGTAAAAGAGTTACTTGTAAATGTGCCAGCTACTGTGAGGTTATGACCTTCTAATAACAGAAAATCGTTTGATAAACCAATACGAATTAATGATGGTAATTCACATTCTGCCGATTGATAATCAAACGTCATGTTTAGTTCATCTGGTGTGTATCCTCTAAATGACAGGGAGTTACCTGAATATTTCATTGTTGGTCCAACATTTTGCATAGAAACTCCAAAACGGAAATTATCTCTTGCACCAGCTATATATTGAATACCGGCATCAATTGCGACTCCTGTAGCTTTAGCATTTTCGATGGATTCATTTATAAGCTTTATAACTGCACCACCATAAATTGCGTTAGAAAACTGACGTGAATAAGCCGCTGAAATAACACTGAACTTTGGGCTAAAAGTAGTTCCTGTTCCTGCAGGACTTTCTACTGTGGTTCGAGGAATGTCACCGAAGGACATTAAACTAACAGCTGCTGTCAATGCCCCAGCTTCACCTACTTTAGAGGTAAAACCAAAGTTATTGATGTCAATATCTGCTCCTTTCAGGTAATTAGTATGAGTAAAACCTAAGTCGAACTTATTAACAAAAGCCGTTCCTGCAACATTCAAATACAAGGCTTCTAAACCTGTTATAGAAGACATGTTAGAATTGTTCCAGCCGGCTGCTCCTGCCCATGGGTTTATCAAGAGCTGTACTGCTCCTGCTTCACCTGCTCTCTGTTCATTCCCGGCATGTAAATTACTTGCCAACAGAAGTGAAACGAACAAACTTACTATAAATATTAACCTTCTCATAATTGTCTCATTTTTTCAATTAACTTCTAAAAATTCGATAGGTCAGCAGGACGAAGTACTCCAAACCATTTGATAATCGTTTCGCCTACGTTTGGCACTGACACATGTATAATATATGCACCTCCAGAAATTGGTACATCCGATGCATTTGTTAAATTCCAATCAATCCATGTTTGCTCACTTGATTTCTCGAAGGTTCTAATTAAAGTTCCCGACAAATTAAATATTTTAATTGTACAAGTCGGTGGCAAATTGTTTATTTTAACAACGTTGTCTAATTGTGTAACTTCATATGCATTATGAGCAAAATAAGGATTGGGTACAACCCCTATTCTTTTTAAACTCTCGTCAACTTCTTGATCTGTATATATTGTAGGAGCCATTTCATCTAAAGAAAAGGAGAAATAGGGATAACCTTTATTAATAACTTGTGACGAATCTTCAATACCACTAAGATCATCCTTATGATACGGATTAGCTATGCTAATGCTTATTTTAACGTCATTATCAGGCATTTGCGAATACGAATCCCACTGATATTGTCTTTGTATCATAGGTATATTTACCCAAGCAATATTGAGCATAGTCTGAGCAATACGGTTTCTAACAACATTAATTCCTTCAGTTGGTTTTTTATGGAACGAATTAAATAGTATTCGCCCTTCATCATACCGTGTGAACTTTTTTACAGCCCCTGTACTAAAGATATAAACAAAGTGTTTTCCTCCAAACTGTGGAACTCCATCAATTGAATAGTAACTATTGGTTGGATTCCATATCATATCACGACCCTTTTGTCCAACTAAATATGAATCTTCTCCAAATGCTATATTTAGTCTCTCACCTGTTTCAACGTCTATAGCATATCCGGGGAACCAACTCATACCGTAAGCTGATATAAAATGAGGATCAGACGGATTTTCTGATGGTTCCATTGTCATAGAGTCAGCAGCGACACCTAATTTATTTAAAGAAGGCGCTTGACGAAGCATAAACTTAACAGCGCCACCTTCAGAAACTGGGTTTGGATACATAACATTATTACTACCGGACGCAACTGGAGTATTCTCACATGTTTCAATTACGATACAACGTGTCCATCTTGAAGTATCTTTGGTAATTACAAAATCGACACTCGGTAGTCTATATTGATCATATTTAACATTTGAAGGGGATCCATTACCTGGACAGTAATCACCTGCTGACACAAATTTATATGGAGCCCAAGTTCCACCAAGTACTTTTTCATAATCTTGTTCGTCGTCAGAACCTACTACATCATTAAATGTTCCATCACTGTAAGTTCCACTACGAATCCAGTTTGAATGTACAGGACCCTCGGCATCTACAAGACCATTGTACCACGGCATTGCAGGATTTTTATAAGTAATTGTAGCTCCTAAGAAACCATTTTTTACTCGTTTTAAATTATTTAATACCTTTAAATTATCAACTGGATACTGAATTTGATACAAATCTACTGCAATACCGTACTCTGGTAATATATGTTCATATCCATAACGCATCCAGACCGGACCGTGTAAGGTATCAACACCATCATGAACTAAAGTCCATTTAGTGCTTAAAATTACTCCTCTCAATTGTTCAGTGTTTTGATGTTTTCCACCCCAAAAGGCATAATCAACGTTACTTACGCCACCCTTATTAACAGAATCAGGCTCTAAATATAGTGTATAGTTCCCGGGTTTGACGTTCAAGGGATCAATAACTATTATTCGAGCAGGACCGCCATTTTTAGCATATTTTCGTTCTTTAGCCTTCCATGGTATTGAATCATTTGCACTGTTCATAATCTCATCTATCGTTTCATCTGAGAGCTGCAAGCGATTCATTGAGTTACCACGTCCTGACAAACAACTCATTGAAGAGATGTCTCCATAATCTGAATTAATTCTTCCTCCAGCGCCTAGATCAGCTGGTCTTGGTACAAACTCATATTTTTTAATTTCACCAACAGTGCTTTTTCGACTTGCAAGATAGGGTGTTTTCTGACCATCAAACGATTCGGGATCACTTTGACTATAAGTTTTATAATTATTGTATGCGTAGGCAATAGCGATATAATAATATTTCTTATCATTTATCAACTCCTCCTTTGTAAATTCGTCTCGAGTAACCTCGAAAGTGTGCTTAATACCACTATTAGCTCCATCGACCATAATTTGGAAAGAGTTAGCATTTGCACGGGGATCCCATGTATAATTTACAAGCATAGTGGCATTGTTTTCAATATCACACTGAAAAACAAGTTTTGATACATGTTCATCATAAATTTGATTTACAGTAATATCTTTGTGCTTAAGCTGAAACACTTGGTAGCCTTCAAACACATATTTCCTGTCGGGGTAATTGTGTGTAATAAAGGGGTCTAACTCTGAATATTTTTCCAAATAGTTGTTTGAAGCTGGAGGATTATCTAAGTGCATAATAAACTTCCTATCTAACTCAACTGCTGTTAATTCAGGTGCATGAGGACCTTCAATCATTCTAAAGCAGTTTTCAAACAGTTTCTGACATTTATCATCAGCCAATTTTAACAACTCAACTGAATGCAATGGGTCTCCTTTTGAAGTACGAGCCCAAGGAACACCAATTGTAATATAGTTAGTTGCGCCTGGTCTAAGGATAAATGGACCTGCCGATTGTAATAGTCTTCCATCGCAAGGAGCTTCCTGTCTCCAACCCACATCATCATTGGGATCGATACCGCCAGTTCCCCAGTTACATTTGTCAGATTTCCATGGAAACAAAAAGTTAGCTGGCAATGTTCCTCCTTTACCATTCCCTCCGTATGTCATTGTCTCTCCATCTTTCCAAATACCTCTCAAGTAGTTGTAATAGTCCATAGCCTCATCGGGGTCATCCATCCCATCAGGACCTCCGTTGATAAAATAAACAAAACGTCTCATTCCCCAACGCTCATTATCAGCGATACCATCTCCAAAATTCAATCCATTAATATTACCATTGAAAATATCAAAATTGTTGACCTTAATACGACCTACAATTTCTCCATTGAGATCGAGAGTATCGACGTAACCATTTTGACAATCCGGTTCTACTTCTCCTTTACCGGGCCAGTTAGAAACATCATCCATATCGTTAGGGTCTTGGTATGGACCTTCAAAAAAGTCAAATCCTACTGCAGGAGGGTTAACTCCATAAGTGTTACCACTTCCGCTACCATCAGTACCGGCGTTGTAAGCAAAGCTCAATCCCCTATTAATATCACAACCTACTAAGTCATCTTTGGGGTCACCTAAGTCAGCATCAACCCAAACTCCAAAGAAAGCGTTGTTTAATGAGTATGTCGAACGGTTAATTAACTGATAGTTATAGAATGTCATGTTATTAAGCTCGTCGTTTGATGAAAATGCAAATGCTTGTGCTCTGATCTCCATCCCAATTGCAGCGCCTTTCGACTGGGTATGTATATTTCCTTTATCATTATATACCCACCATAAAGTTTGATCTCCATAGAGAGTAACTGAAGAGTTGTTCAGACTATCGGCTCTACGTTCTGGGACGAATTTACATCTGCTTGTTGCCTGAAACTCGTAGTTTGGGTAGTCTCCACCGTCTATATTATAACGACCATTACCATCAATATCAGCGTATGGAGCTAAATATCGGTCGTACTCCTCTTCCTCTGTTCCAAAGTCGGGACCATTACCTGGCCATTCTCGTAACACTAATGGAGGCGAATATCCTGGAAACTCTTTATCTCTATCCTCTGCTGGCAAGTTGTACCAAGCAATAAATTGAGAAACCATATCACGGTCAACTTTCCAAATCTTATCGTATTTGATACATACATCAACCGTAACGTTTGACATATTACTTCCTTTGGAAATTAGCGGACCGGGCCAGTAGTCATCTTCACCATCATAGTCAAAAATCCTAGCTGCAACACGCAATTGACCATTAACGTCAACCCCTGCAACCCAAATTCCACCAGCGAAAACAGAATGCTTACCACTGCCTTTTGGCACTTCATAGCTAGCATTATTATCCTGCCACATACCGCCGTGTGTTTTTATAACGGCCTTAACGTTGTTCAAATCAACAAAGAGCTTTGTACCGCCGCGAGTACAACCCGAAGTTACATTCTTTGCTCCTTTTGGCGTTCCTGAACTATTTTTTCTAGGCGGCATTGCTGCATATACAGCCGTAACAAAAACTGTACATGACAAAAATATTATTATTCTTTTTAAGTCTATCATTGCTATATAGTTTTATTTTTTATACCATTAGAATGAAAATAATACCCCAATTCGGGCAGTACGAGGTAATCGATAATTGCCCGGGTGGTTAATCAATATTGAATACACTTCCCTATATGCCCTTGGCGACGGCATTTGGCTTATAGCTGTCTGATTTGGACCATAAGTTAGATATCCATTATCATCAGGGTTACCTGTTTGCGAATATACTGAATTTATGTTAAGCGTGTTTAAGAGGTTTGATACGTCTAAATAGACGTTTAGGATACCTTTTTTATCTTTCCCTTCGCTATCTGTACCGATTTTAATACCAAAATCTTTGTCAACACGCAAACCTACAGTAGATGTCCAAGGTAGATTGTTTCCATTCAATTTACCTATTAAATACCCTGTACCCATTTCACGAGTTGAGTACGGTGTTCCACTTCCTGCCATAAATGTGATGTTTACTCCTGCGTTAGCCAATATATCTTTTCCTGCTATTTTTGGACCATTATAATCTTTGCCTTCTGAGAATCTATAGTCAACTACAACACTAATTTGATGTCTTGAGTCAAAATTTAACGGATATATAGTCCTTAAATTTGGAAATCCTTTTACAATCAGGTTATATGCAGTGTTAATGTCAGAACCTGTTCCTTTAGCAAACTGCAATGTGTATGATGCTCTTAAAGAAACATTACCTGTTCTACGCATATCGTAAGCAGCAGTAAATCCCTTTACAGTACCGAAGTCAAGATTTCCATACGTTAAGTAGTTAACTGGATAGGCGCCTGCATAGCTCATTAACTGAATCATATCACGCATTTCTCGATAAAAAGCTGACAGTTTTATTGACGACGTTTCTGATACTTTTTGTTGGAAACCTAACTCATACGCTATAGTTTTTTCTGGTCTTGTGTTTGGATTTGAGATAACACTTTTCTCTTTATCCATGATAAACAAATAATCCAAATAATCAATTCGTCCGTGAGCTGGGCGTTTTGTAAGCACGTCATAATGTGCATAGAAAAGAGCTTCATCAGATATTGGGAAACTAAATGCAATACGAGGCATTGGCGTTATTTCAGGCTTATAGTCTGTAAATGAATTTAAGAAGCTTTGCGAGCCAACCTGTGCTCCATCAACCAAAAATGTATGTATTTCTCCTATTGATGCACTGCTAGCAACAGGGATACCTTCGCTATTATACCAGGTTCTTTCGTAACGGAATCCTGTGATATCAGTAGGGTCTGAAGAGCTGTTAACATAAATTGTTGAACCTGTTGGAATATTTGATGGAATTTTCAATTTACCATCTCCGTCATACATCCAAGGGTACTTAGCTTCAGAGTATGTCTCTCCCACAGTGTGTGATTCGAAAAACAGATATGGATCTTTTAAAACTTTTTGGTTCGCATCAAAGTAGTCAACCCTTAATCCTATATTAAATACCAAATCGTTAAATGCGAATTTATCTTGGATATAACCTGCCATATATATGGGTTCATAAGGCGCTACTTGTCTAGAGTAGTGCCTATTACCTAACTCATCAGTAAAAGTTTTAGTAAAAAAGTCATTAAAGTTTAACTTTCCTCTTGTTTTTGTACCGGTATGGTCAAATCCGTAATATGTGGCTAATGGTCTTCCTCCACCAAAAAGTTCATCAGGACTAAAAAAGTTTATACTTAAATCCGAAGGATCGTATCCGTCAATGTTTAGCCAAGTAATTCCTTCAGGATCTAAACCTTGCGACATTCTAAATCTAAGATCAAACAAAGATTGTGTTTCTCCAGATCTTAATCGAGGATACAATATGGTATCGGTAAAAATCGGATTTCCATACGGGTCGGTTACTTGTTGTCCATCAATTGTTAAAAATTGTGGTAATGGATTACTAAAATCTAATTGCGAAATATGCTTATTGGTTAGCGAGCGTGCTAAGAACCACAATCGAATTGGACTTGTATCATAACCTCTGTCTGTTCTTTTTTCATACTCGAAACCGGCAGAAATTTCGTGACCCTTTATGTCCAATGATAGTGATCCCGTTGCTCTAATTTGAAAATTATCAACTTTTGAATATTCATTATAAACTGCTCCTGGCATTGAGATATACATTGGATTTCCAAATGTGCCAAAAGACAATGAACTTGGGATGTGACCATTAAGATAACCTCCTCCCACTAATAAGTCAACCTCAGTAGGCATAAAAGTTATGTTATACGCAGGGTTATAGTTTTCATAGTACCTTTCGTTGTAAACTGCCAACAGCGGGTTTATATCAGTTGAATAGATGGTGTCAAGAGTATAAAGGAAAGCATCTTGAAGATACCCTATTCTATTTGCCACGGGGTCGAAGCCATATTCGAATGTTGGTACATCACGGAATAACATACGTCCGTAATAACCATATTTGAACAAGTCATCCATATAATCGGCATGTCCAAGCTCCCTTTTATATTGTGTTACGTCTAACTGTAATGAATAGTTTATATTGCTGATCAAAGAGCTCTCTTCTCCTTCAGCCTGTTGAGTGCGAAACCGTTGGTTAAATCTTATGTAACTTCTGAGAGTCATTGATTTAATTATTGGATTATTGTCATAGTTTGCGAAAGAGAAATCACGAGCATAACCTTTATTTCTATTGTAGTCAAATGTTCCACCTACAGTAAACTGCCCACTCTCAAAAGGCTTATAGTCTAACTTAGCTGTGGCCATTGCTTTAAAATTATTTACATTACGGCGTTTTTTTACTTTTTCGTAAGCTTCGGCTCCAAAATAACTAGCACGTAATTGCGTTGAACCTCCCACTCCAACAAATGGATGTCGTTTTATTGAATCCAAAAATTTTTCTTTCATTACGTATTGACCAATTGCAGAGGGCCATGAGTCAGCAATTCCTCCAACTTCTCCCGCAAAAAGAAAACCAACAATTGGCGTTTTAATTACTCGTTCGGGGTTGTTCGGGTCAACACTCTTGGAACTGATAAGCGGACCACTAAAGTTGATTGCCGCCATGTGATCCCCATATTTAGTTAAAAAGGTTGAAGTGTGCCCTTCAAAACTTCCATAAAAGAATCTGCTTGGTCCTCTTGTAACGACACTGATTACACCGCCAGTAGCGTCACCATATTTCGCAGATAAACCTCCTGTGACAACTGAAACTTGTTCAATTGCACCTTTGGGGATACTGCTAGACCCTCGAACTTTAACTCCATCAACGTAATAGGTTGTAGCTTCTTCGCGAGCGCCACGAACCGATTTTACCTGACCGTCTTCAGCATAAACACCACCGACTGTTGCGGCAACCTGGTCAGCCGAACGACCTTGCATTTTGCCAATATCTTCGGATGTTACAGTACCACCCGACTGGGTATTGTCTTTCGATATCAAAGGAACTTTGTAATCGACAACAATAACTTCATCGAGTCTTTGTGATGCTGGTACTAGCTCAACATCAATAAATCGAATTTGGTCTGCAACAACCAACACAGCATTAATCTGTGCAGTTGAATAGCCAACAGACGATGCTCTTAAAGTAAAACGTCCGGCTGGTACAGGCTTTATCAGACAAATTCCGTCAAAATCCGATGTTCCTCCAGTGATCTGACTCCCGTCTTGCTCAACGACAACGTTGGCAAAGGGAACAGGCTCTTTGGTTTCTGCATCGAAAATACGCGCTCTAATCGTCCCAGACGATTGTGCGCAAACTGTTCCAACAAGTAGAACAGAACTCACAACATAGAGTAATTTTCTAAACATAATCGCCTATTTTTGAATAAATATTCCTTTTTTGAGTCGGTAAATATAAATATTCTCTTTTGACTTTTGCAACAAAATTGCATAAAAAGTTAATATTTTGTTAATATTTCTAATCATACGGTCTTGTGATTATTGCTGAATATAGTATCGCTTTTTTGAACATATTACGTCTAATGTGTTCTTTTTCTGCGTTGTTTTCATTTTTCGCATTTTTAAAAACTTTCTCTTTCTGTAAGGTCTCTTTATGACCTAAATTAGACGATAAATTATGGTCTGGTTGTAGTTTTTGACCATTTGTTTTGGTTATAATGTTTTTTTCTACTGGGAAACCATTTGTTTTTTCACTTAAAACATCGGGAAAAACAGGCGCACCATCAGCAGGAGAAACATTCTTCGTTGTGTTAGTTTTTTGTTTAGCAGCTTTTCTAATGCTAATTGCCACTGCTGTCACTAAAAAAACCACATAAAATAATATATCAAAAAAGTCGTCCATAAAGTTTTCGTATTTTATATTTAAGTGTTAAATAATCACTGACTTGTGGCTCACCTTTATTAAACTTATTTGCCATTTTACGTGATTCTTTCATTCGCTTTTGTACTTTTTTAGTCTGTTTTGTTTTAGCATATTCTTTTGCAAGTTTGTCTGTTTTGTCATTCATTATTTCCATTTTTGAAACCTGCTTTTTTTCAGCTTTTGCTATTTTTCTATAGTGTAAAGACTCTTTTACTGTTAGCCTCCTACTCTTTTTTAAGGGACGCCTGTCAATTGAATATTGCTGCTGCCCGAACCCATGAAAGACAAACAAAAACAAAAAAGTTACACATAACAAAGGTTTAATTTTACAATACAATTTATTATTCAATAGTTCGTTAAGTTTTCATGCGATATTTATGCCATAATACAATAGTTCTCT
>DAOOBP010000013.1:35017-37294 GCA_035407925.1 Salinivirgaceae bacterium | reverse complement strand
GGGTTAGTTGTTTGAATATTTTGTACTTTATCTTCTATTGCTGATTTGTACTCTGTTTCAGTTTTTGGAATTGAAGCAACTGACAGAATGCAAAGAACAAAGAAAATTCCTGCTAATGTCCATGTTGCCTTTTCAAGAAAATCGGCTGTTTTGCGAACGCCCATAGTTTGAGTGTTGCCTGTAAAGTTTGCCGCTAAACCTCCGCCTTTTGAGTTCTGTACTAACACGATAAGAATTAGTAGGATACAAACTATAAAAATAAGTATGGTTACGAAAATGTACATAATAGTATGCTTTTATTGTTTTTTATTAATAGACTGTTTTACTTTTTCAATCTGAGTTGCAAAGTAACTACTTTTTTCGGGATATTTCAAACTTAATTTTGAATAAATTGCAATTGCTTTGTCAAATAATCCCTGTTTTATGTAAATGTTAGCTAAAGTCTCGGTTAAGAACTCGTGTTTTTCGGTTACGGAATCCTTGCTTATGTCTATCTGTGGGGTCTGTTCAGATACTGGTTTGGGGGTTATTCTCGGCTGTTCGTTTATAAATTTATCGATTAAAAATAGTTGCTGTTCTTTTTGTGAGAGTTTTTCACTTTTGTCGATTGTTTCTACTTTTTTCGGGGGCATTTTTTCAAGCTCTGCGATTGGGTCAATGCTTCTAATTTTAACCGTTTCGGGTTTAAAGGTGTGCGACATTTCAAAATCGAAATAGAGCATATCGTTCTCTTTTATAAATGCCTCGATTTCAGAAATTTTCAACCGTGCTTCCACAGAATTATCAACAATGGGAGTCTCTATTTTTAATGTTTCTGCTTCTGTTGGATGTAAAGGAGTTGTTTTTGATTGTGATTGTTGTTGATTTAATAAGTTTACTACACTGTGCAGAGTTTCGTAAAGCTTTTCTCTGTCGGGCAGATGTGTGGCTGCGAGATGAAGTCTGTTTTTAAATCTAATATCATGACGTATATGCAACGTTTTAGCCATCAGTAGATGTGCCGCCTGAAACCAAGGATATTCAGCTAAAACAGTATCGAGGTCTGAAACAAATTCGTTTTCGATATTGTTCGGATTTTGTAAAATGCTGAAAAATTGGTCTGTTTGCATCTGAGTTTTGCCTTTATAATTGTGATAAACTAATTACCAATTAACGAATGCCTTGTTAAATATATCTGTTACTAACTTTTCTACAATCTGTTCTGTTAACATCTGCTCAACAGATATCAAATCTACACCAGAGTCGAAATCTTCATATTGTGAAAAATTGGTTTCAAAATCATTCTTTGGCTCGTATCGGTTTTGAAATTTTACCTTTATCGTAATTGTAAGCCTGTTTTTAGCTGCTACAGTAACCTCTCCTCCCTGCAATGCAACAGGCGAGATGCTGTATCCAACAATGGTGCCTTCAAATTGCATGTCACCATCAACTCTTGCACTAATTAACGAGGTGGCAGACATTATTTGGTCATTAAGCTTTTCGCTCAACAGTGGCGCCAATTGTGGATTTACAGTAGGAGCCATGTTTGAGAATGGTTTTATATAAAATGTTTTTGCCTCAATAGGTATTGATGCTCCTGTAAATGAGTAGTTAACTGTACATGCAGAAAACATAACAGCACACAAAAAAGTAATTATTGGAGTAAATAAACAGTTACTTGATGTCATACTCTTTAATTTTTCTATACAGCGTCCTTTCGGATATTCCTAACTCTTCAGCGGCAAGTTTACGCTTACCGTTATGCTTGTTCAGAGCTTTTTGTATCAAATCTTTCTCGTTGTCAATCAGTGAAAGAGACTCTTCTTCAACCTCCGAAGTGTCTTCAATTATCGAATCCTTTGGAATAATCGACTCTGATTGCGGTGCTGGCTGAAATATTGGTGTCTCTACGGGTTTAGCGGGCAGGTTGCTTATTTGAGTATCGAAAATCCCTGTTTGTGGCTCATAAGTTGGTTTTGTGACAGGCTCTCTGCCATCGAGCATAGAGTAAACCATTCGTCTAAGTTCGTGAACCTCTTTTCTCATATCGAACAAGATTTTGAACAATATTTCACGTTCGGTATGTGATTCGGGTTCCCGACCTTGTGTACTTAAAGTTGGTAGGGTTGTGGTGTTTATCTCAGGGAGATAATTAGCTATTTTTTCGGGAGTTAGTAGTCTCTCCTTTTCAATAATTGACATTTGCTCCACAACATTTTTCAACTGTCTGATATTCCCGGGCCAACGATAGTTTTCAATCATATGAAGTGCTTCGGGGGTCAATCTTATGGGATCAAA
>DAOOBP010000013.1:0-34917 GCA_035407925.1 Salinivirgaceae bacterium | reverse complement strand
AACGATAGTTTTCAATCATATGAAGTGCTTCGGGGGTCAATCTTATGGGATCAAACTTATATTTGTCAGCAGTTTCACTTGCAAAAAATGTAAACAGAGCAAAAATATCTTCCTTTCTTTCTCTCAGTGCCGGAAGCCTTATGGGTACAGTATTGAGTCTGTAAAAGAGGTCTTCGCGGAACTTTCCATGTTGAACGGCTTTCTCGAGGTTTACGTTTGTGGCGGCAACGATACGTGTATCTGTTTTTTGCACTTTTGAGGAACCTACACGTATATATTCGCCAGTCTCTAAGATTCGCAGAAGTCTTACTTGGGTTTGTGCCGGAAGTTCTCCAACTTCATCAAGGAAAATAGTTCCTCCGTCCGCTACTTCAAAATACCCTTTTCGCGCATCAATTGCTCCGGTAAATGCTCCTTTCTCATGTCCAAATAGTTCGGAATCGATTGTGCCTTCGGGTATTGCGCCACAGTTGACAGCAATATATTGTTTATGTTTTCTGATACTGTGTTGGTGTATTATTTTTGGAAAAAACTCTTTTCCTGTACCACTTTCTCCCACAATCAGAACATACATTTCGGTAGGTGCTACTTGCAGTGCAGTTTGTATAGCACGGTCAATCCCGGGGCTATTTCCAACAATTCCAAACCTTTGTTTAACACTTAATATTTCTCGATTCATAAAATGATTTTATAACTGACAAAATTACATGTTTTATATTAAAACTCAAAAATTAATATTTAGATAGTTTGATGCGGTGTTGCATTAGGATAAAAAAGGTTGCCCGTTATTTTTTCGAGCAACCCTTTTGAGATATATTTAAGTTTAATAATGAACTGGGATTACATCATATCCATTCCGCCACCCATTCCGCCGCCCATTGGAGGCATAGCTGGCTTGTCTTCAACTTCTTCAGCAATTACACATTCTGTGGTTAAGAACATTCCTGCTATTGATGCAGAGTTAATAAGTGCAACGCGTGCTACTTTAGTTGGGTCAATAACACCAGCTTTAAATAGGCTTTGGTATTCGTTTGTACGTGCATTGTATCCAAAATCGTCTTTACCCTCTTTAACTTTTTGTACAATTACTGCACCCTCTTCGCCTGCATTAGCAACTATTTGACGTAGAGGCTCTTCGATTGCACGACGAACAATTGAAATACCTGTGGTTTCGTCAGTTGTATCGCCAACAACGCCTTCAAGCTCTTTTATTGCTCTGATATATGCTACACCACCGCCGGGTATAATTCCCTCTTCAACAGCTGCGCGTGTTGCGTGTAGAGCATCGTCAACGCGGTCTTTTGCTTCTTTCATCTCTACCTCACTGGCTGCACCAATGTAAAGAACAGCAACGCCGCCCGCTAATTTAGCCAAACGCTCTTGTAATTTTTCACGGTCATAGTCAGATGTTGTTGTTTCAATCTGTTTGCGAATTTGTGCAACTCTTGCTTGAATTTGCTCTTTTGCTCCTGCTCCGTTTACAATTGTTGTGTTCTCTTTATCAACAGTAATTTTTTCAGCTTTACCTAACATATCAAGGGTTGTGTTTTCCAATTTCATTCCCTTTTCGTCGCTGATAACAACGCCACCTGTGAGGATAGCTATGTCTTCTAACATCTCCTTGCGGCGATCTCCAAATCCGGGAGCTTTAACAGCAGCAACTTTAAGCGCTCCACGAATACGGTTAACTACTAATGTAGCAAGAGCTTCGCCATCAATATCTTCTGCAATAATCAAAAGAGGTTTTCCTTGTTGTGCAACAGGCTCCAAAATTGGAAGTAAATCCTTCATAGTGCTGATTTTCTTGTCATAAATCAAGATTAAAGGATTTTCTAAGTTGGCTTCCATTTTATCGGAGTTGGTTATGAAATACGGGGAGATATATCCACGGTCGAATTGCATTCCCTCTACAACTTCAACGGTTGTGTCGATTCCTTTTGCCTCTTCGACTGTTATAACACCCTCTTTTTTAACTTTTTGCATTGCCTCGGCAATTAGTTTACCTATTGCAACGTCGTTGTTTGCAGAGATACGTGCAACTTGTTCTATTTTTTCGATATCTTCACCAACTTCTTGTGACATCGATTTTATTTTATCAACTACTATTTTAACGGCTTTATCAATACCACGTTTCAAATCCATTGGATTTGCGCCTGCGGTAACGTTTTTCAAACCTTCGTGAATCATTGCTTGTGCAAGAATTGTTGCTGTGGTTGTTCCGTCTCCTGCGTCATCGGCTGTTTTGGAAGCAACCTCTTTAATCATTTGTGCTCCGATATTTGCCAAAGGATCTTTTAGTTCAATCTCTTTTGCAACGGTTACACCATCTTTTGTTATTTGAGGTGCGCCAAATTTCTTTTCGATAACTACGTTGCGACCTTTTGGTCCAAGTGTTATTTTTACTGCATTTGCTAATTCGTCAATACCTACTTTAATTGATGAACGTGCATCTTGATTAAATTTTATTTGTTTTGCCATAATTTTTTAGATTTTTAATTTTTTTGTTACTACTCAATAAATTACATGATAAACAGTATATCGCTTTGGTTCATCAATAAATACTTGTCGTTATTGATAGTTATTTCAGTACCTGAATATTTGCCGTAAAGAACAGTGTCTCCGACTTTTACTTCAATCTGTTCATCTTTTTTAGCTGCGCCAACCAACATTATTGTTCCTTGTTGTGGTTTTTCTTTTGCGCTATCGGGAATATATATTCCGCTGGCTGTTTTTTCTTCGGCTTCCATTGGTTTAACAAGTACTTTTCCTGCCAAAACTTTTCCTTTTATTTCTGCCATTGTTTTAAATATTTTAAGTTAAACATTAATTTTTAATTTACGATTGGGATTATTTCACAATTTGTGCCAATACGGAAAATCGACAATTTTGCATTATTTGACTGACAAATTTGCAGGAATTGAGTTTGGGGGCTGACTAATCTACTTATAGATTAGGTAAAAGGGACAAGGAGAAAGGTAAAAGCAATTAGCAATTAGCAATGCTTGCACTGAGCGAAGCGTTGCATTGAGCGAAGTCGAAATGTCGAAGTGAACAATTAACATTTGGTAAAGGGTGATTGATAAATAAATTGTTGGGGAATTTAATGAGTGGTGGGTGTTTGGGGGTGTAGAGACGGAGCATGCTCCGTCTCTACGTTGAAAACGTTACCCATAATATTGTTAATTGCTTTAAACAAGGGATAATTTCAAAACTTCCTCAATTGTCTTCACAAAGTGAAATTTCAAGCCATCGAGATAGACATCTTTTATTTCGAACAGGTCTTTTTTATTCTCTTCCGACAAAATTATCTCGACAATACCTGCTCTGCGTGCAGCTAAGATTTTTTCTTTTATTCCTCCGACCGGGAGCACTTTTCCACGTAGGGTTATTTCGCCTGTCATTGCAATATTAGATTTCACTTTCTGTTTTTTCAGCGCAGATGCTATTGATGTGACCATTGTTATTCCTGCCGAAGGTCCATCTTTTGGAATAGCGCCTTCAGGAATATGAATATGAACGTTCCATTGATCTATGGTATCGTCTTCAAGATTAAGCAGATAGATGTGTGATTTCAGATATTCTAAGGCAAGAACGGCGCTCTCTTTCATAACATCGCCGAGGTTTCCGGTCATGGTAAGGTTTCCTTTGCCCTTGCTAACTGCGGTTTCGATAAATAAAATCTCGCCTCCTGCGGCTGTCCACGCTAACCCGGTGACTATTCCGGGCATATCGTGGTATGTATATTTTTCGGGAACATACCTTGGTTGTCCTAAGTATTTGGGTATATCGACTTTCTTTACGCTGACATTATACTCCCCGGAAGTAGCAATTTTCAGAGCAACTTTACGCACAACTTGCGACAGTGTCTTATCTAACGTTCTTACACCCGATTCACGTGTGTATGATTCGATAATTTGCAAAACTATACTGTTCGTGAACTTCAACTCTTTGGGCTTTAAACCGTGATTTTTTAGCTGTTTTGGGATTAAGTGGCGTTGTGCTATTTCCACTTTTTCTTCGGGAAGATAGCCGCTTACTTCAATCAACTCCATTCGGTCTAATAGTGCAGGGTGGATGTTGTTGATAGTGTTTGCCGTGGCGATAAACATCACCTTTGACAGGTCGTAATCTATCTCTAAAAAGTTGTCGTGAAAAGCTGAATTTTGTTCAGGATCAAGCACTTCTAACAAGGCTGATTCTGGGTCGCCGTGGAGACTCTTGTTTAATTTGTCAACTTCATCTAAAACAAACACAGGATTGCTCGACCCAGCCTTTTTAATGTTTTGGACTATTCGTCCGGGCATTGCGCCAATATATGTTTTTCTGTGACCGCGTATCTCCGATTCATCGTGGAGTCCGCCAAGTGACATTCTTACATATTTACGTCCAAGTGCGGTTGCAATGGATTTCCCCAACGATGTTTTACCAACTCCCGGAGGTCCATACAAACAAATAATTGGCGATTTCATATCATTTTTCAGTTTCAACACTGCTAAGTGCTCCATTATTCGCTCTTTGACCTTTTCGAGACCGTAGTGATCTTTGTCTAATGTCTCTTGCGCTCTTTTTAGGTCAAAGTTATCTTCTGTATATTCATTCCAAGGCAGTTCGAGCAACGTATTCAGATAATTTAACTGAACTGAATAGTCTGGAGCCATGGGGTTCATGCGCCGTAGCTTAGCAAGCTCTTTATCAAATGTTTCGCCAACCTCTTTCGACCATTTTTTGGTTTTTACCCGCTCATTCATCTGTTCGATTTCATTTTGAACAGGGTCGCCTCCAAGCTCGTCTTGCAGAGTTTTTATCTGTTGGTTAAGAAAAAATTCTCGCTGCTGCCTGTTGATATCGGTTCTAACTTTCCCCTGGATATCATTTTTTAGCTGTGTAAGCTGTAACTCCTTGTTTAACAACTCCAACAGGTTTAAAGCTCGCTCTTTGTAGTTTTGTGCATTTAATAAATGCTGCTTGTCGTCGGGTCTAAGGTTGCTGCTCGATGCTACAAAATTTATCAAATATCGCTTGTCTTCGATATTGCGTAGAGCAAATCTCAGTTCATTCTGGAAATTATCTGACTCTTTGACTAATTTTAGTGCGTAGTCCTTGACCGAGCCTGCTAAAGCCTCAAATTCGCGTTGTGCAGGGATTTTCTCATCAGCCCTCGCTACATGTCCCGTGAGATATGGTTCTATCGCCATAATTGATTTTATCTCTACGCGGTGTTTCCCTTGTAGCACAACGGTTACCGAGTTATCGGGCATCTCAAACATTTTGATGATAACGCCGATGGTTCCGTATTTATGCAAATCGTCAAAACCGGGGTTTTCGGTATTAACGTTTTTTTGCATAACGGCACATAAGATGCGGTTTCCTGCGTTAACCGTATCAACTAATCTGCGACTTTTTGCGCGTCCTACAATGATGGGAATAATAACTCCAGGAAACAGAACGGCATTACGCAATGGCATTATGGGCATTGGAACAGATTCGTCATATTCCAAGTTTGATTTATCGTCATTAATAATTGGGTACGCTCCGGGCGAATCAAGCTGGAACGCCATATCTTCTTCGTTATGAATATCGTCAAATGTCATGGTAAATAAGTTTTCGGCTTTAATTATATCAAAAAGTAAACTAAAGATTAGAAACCTGTTAAAATGTCATGTTTATTGGAAATTAGAAGTAGAGACAGCGCATGCGCTGTCTCTACGAAAGTCAAAAATTCGTAGGCAGTTTTTTTGAATATTTGTTTCGAGACAGCCCATTATATGTTATTCTGTTTACTGTTGTTCTTGTGATAACTGATAAATATGTCTTAATATTTCTTCATCTATTTCATTTAGTATCAAGCCCCTGCGTTCAAGAACAAGCCTTGCAGTATCGAGAGCTTGATTGATTTCATAATTTTTAAAGCCTAAAGCTCCTCCCCAACTGTAAGACGGTATAAAAGAGCGCGGAAATCCAGAACCAAAAATATTTGCCGATACTCCCACAACTGTTCCTGTATTAAACATTGTATTGATACCGCTTTTGGAGTGATCGCCCATAATCAGACCGCAAAATTGCAGTCCTGTTCTGATAAATTTTTGTTGCGAATAGTTCCATATTTTTACTTCGGCGTAATTGTTTTTTAAGTTTGAGTTGTTTGTGTCTGCTCCTAAATTGCACCATTCGCCAATTACTGCGTTGCCTAAAAATCCGTCGTGGGCTTTGTTACTGTATCCGAATATAACTACGTTGTTTAGCTCTCCACCAACCTTACAATTAGGACCTATGGTTGTAGCGCCATAAACTTTTGCACCCATTTTTAGTGTTGATTCTTTGCACAGGGCGAACGGAGCACGTACCAAACAGCCCTCCATTATTTCGGCTTTCGGTCCGATGTAAATATCTCCGCCATTTGTGTTTAACACTGAAGCCTCAACGGTTGCTGTCGGGTGCACAAAAATACGACCATTACCGATTACTCTGTTTGTTTCAGAAATAGGAGCAGAAGCATCGCCGCCTGTTACTATATCAAAATCTGATTTTAATTCTATGTCGTTTAGTTTGAATATATTCCAGGGGTATTCTATTTGACGGATATCGTTTTCATACTCAATTTTTTCAAATGCTTCAAGGTCAAAACCATTATATTGAACATTTTTTGATTGTGTCGCTACTGCAATCCACTTGCCCTTGCGGAACAGAGCTTGATTTTGGGCTAAATTTTCTATTGACTTAACCAAATTTTTATCGGGCAAAACACCTGAACGTATTATTATGGTGTCGCCGTCAGGCGCTGCAGGATATTTTTTTTGCAAATATTCGGGAACAATTTGGTAACCTTTTCGTGAAAGAAAATGCTCCCACTTTTCGATAATGGTAATAATACCGACTCTAATATCTCCAACACCTCGAGTGAATGTTAAAGGCAATAAATTATCTCTGTTTGGTGCGTCGTGTAGGCAAAATGTTTTCATTGTTAAATATGTTGTAGGGTTAGTATTGTATGTTTTTGTGCAAAGTTAATTAGAAATTGGAAATAGAGTTAAAAGTTAAAAGTAATTAGAACACTGATAACACAGATTAAACTGATAATCACAGATTTAATATAGGGCGGCGTCTCATAAGCGCCCAACTGCTGCGTTACTTCGATATTCGGTCACTGAGCCTGTCAAAGCGATGCACTAAGTTTATCGAAGTGTGAATATACAATACAGGTTTCTTTTGACATTGGCTTCGACAAGCTCAGCCAACGTGTTACGGTCGCTGAATTAATCGTGGTACACTGCGCGAAGCGATGCACTGGGCGCAGTCGAAGTATCGAAGCACAACATTTGGGTATTTATGAGACACCTCTAATACGAAAAAAAGCTCTGCCGTTATGACAGAGCTACAAACGTATGAAACATAAAATTGGTCTATTTTTTTGCCTCTAAGTGCTTAGCGTAACGGCTACGGAATTTATCAACGCGTCCTGCGGTGTCAACAAGTTTCATTTTACCAGTAAAGAACGGATGTGACGTGTTTGAAATCTCTAACTTGATAAGAGGATAAGTTTGTCCGTCAACCTCAATCGTCTCTTTTGAGTTAGCCGTTGATCTGGTGATAAATACGGTGTCATTTGACATATCGCGGAACGCAACTAAGCGATAATTTTCGGGATGAATACCTTTTTTCATTTTATTATGATATTTACAATTAATCTTTCACATTCGGATTGCAAAGGTAATAATTTTATTTGTTTTATGCACACAATAATCTTATTTTTTATTTTGTTTTTTTATCTACCGTCTGTTTTGTGAAAAAAAAAGAGAGCATACTGAATTTCAAAAAAAGCCAAAAATTTCTTATCTTTGCAAAACCTAACTGATTACTACGAACTAATTACCATGAAACCGATATGATTAAAAAAATCGTTAAACACCCGATTGTTTTAATCATCAAGGGTTCCATACGACCTTAAACTGAAAAAAATACAAACGTATGAAAAAAAAGGGAAATTCAAGGATTCTATATGTTGCACAAGAAATATTTCCTTACCTACCTGAAAGTAGCATAGCAAACACTTGTCGGTACTTACCACAAGGTATTCAGGAAAGAGGAAAAGAGATTCGAACTTTTATGCCTAAATATGGGTGTATCAATGAAAGACGAAATCAACTACACGAAGTTATAAGACTTAGTGGAATGAATTTAGTTATTAACGACACCGATCATCCACTGATAATAAAAGTTGCCAGTATTCAATCTGCAAGAATGCAAGTTTATTTTATTGATAATGAAGACTATTTCCAGCGCAAAGCAGCTCTTGTCGATGACAACGGCAAGTTTTTCGCCGATAATGATGAAAGAACAATCTTGTTTGCCAATGGAGTTCTCGAAACTGTAAAAAAACTAAGGTGGTCTCCTGATATTGTTCACTGTCACGGATGGTTGTCAGCAATTGTCACACTCTACATCAAATACGTATATAATAGAAATCCACTGTATGAGCATTCTAAGACAATTTTAACGTTATACGATGAGACATTTAGTCCATCATTAAACAAAGAGTTTTTCAAAAAACTTACCCGTGAGAATATTCCTGCCTCTGCAATAAAATTGTTGGAAAAAGACCCCTCTTATGTTAATTTGATGAAAACAGCTTTAGATGCAACCGATGGCATTATAATTGGTGATAAAAACATTAATCCAGAAGTTTTGGAGTATGCAAAAAAATCGAAAAAACCAATTCTGGAATACCAAGATGGCGAAGAATACGTTGATTTACATAATGAATTTTACAATCAACTTTAACATCAACTATTATTAGATGCAAAGATTACTTATTATTAGTGCAATCCTCCTCTCAATTTATGCATGCAAAGAGGATGATTCAATTATTGGGATCCATTTACAAGACAATAGATTCACGGTTAAGTATGATACCTTACATACTATAAAAACTTCTACCAAATTAGCCGATAGCTTATCATTGGCAGGCGCAACTATTGGAATGATAGGCGATTATAATGATCCTCAATTTGGAAGAACAAGGGCAGCTTTGGCAATACAGTTAGTTCCAAAAGCAACTATAATAAACCTTGGGAGCAATCCTGTTGGCGACAGCGTTGTTCTGAAACTTACCAAACGTTCGGGATATTACGGTCTCGATTCCGCTGCTATACAAATTGTTAGAGTGTATAGAGTTAATGATGGCATGAATTTAAGCGACTTTGATAGTACAGTTGTCAATTTCTCAACTCTAAATAGCTATAAGGGTACACTGTTAGCCGAAAAAGAGATGGTTTTTAATCCCTCCGACTCCGTTCCATTTGAAATAAAGTTATCTACGCTAGAGTTTGCCACAACACTACTAAGTGATTCTGTAAATTTCAAAAATGATACTCTTTTCAAAAACTATTTTCCGGGTCTGATAATAGAAGCTGAAAATCAGAGCGCTAACGGAAATATTATAAGTATTGATTTAAGTCAAGATGATACCCACATGAGGCTACATTTCAAAAACGAGACGGATACGACATACT
Organism: Salinivirgaceae bacterium; assembly: GCA_035407925.1. Taxonomy (GTDB): domain Bacteria; phylum Bacteroidota; class Bacteroidia; order Bacteroidales; family Salinivirgaceae; genus JAAYQU01. Next base: position 25,408 of record DAOOBP010000013.1, on the reverse strand, counting down.
TCGATTTTCTTCCAAAAAGCAACTCAACAAAGTGTTTCTCTATTTTTGACCACGATTACTCAAGTACAAATATACCAGCCTCTTTAACCGACACGACAAATCAATCACTTGCATATATGCAATGCATGAATGGGTTAGGCATAAAAATTGATATAAATGGGCTTGATTCACTTTTCAGCGACGACATTTGGGCAGTAAACTCAGCTCAATTGATATTAAAAATAGCCCCTGAAAGCGATATCGACAATTTTATTCCACCTGCATCAATTATTGTTAAAATGGTTGAAAACTCACAAGAAGTGTTCACTCCCGACTATGAAAGTCCAGGCGGACTAACAACAACTCCGGAGAATTATGACAATAAAATCAACGGTTACAAAATTAGAATTAACAACCTATTATACAGGGCATTGATTGAAAAACAATCATCAATTACACTTGCTACTTATGCAACAAGCCCTCTAACAAAAGCAAACAGAGCTATTATCGCTGGTCCAGAACACGCTAACGATAGTATTAGACCTGTTATTCATATCATAAGATCAAAATAAACAAATTAAGGCTCACTTGTAGAACAACAATATTATTAATTTACTGAAAATGTGTGGAATAGTTGGATATATCGGAAAAAGACAAGCGTTCCCAATAGTAATAAATGGGTTAAAACGCCTAGAATACAGGGGCTATGACAGCGCTGGCATTGCCTTATGGAACGACAAACCGCTTGTATATAAAAGCAAAGGTCGTGTAAGCGATTTAGAAAATTTGGTAGAAAATCGTAACGTGGAAGCCAATATTGGCTTTGGTCACACACGTTGGGCAACTCACGGCGAGCCAAACGACATCAATGCACACCCCCATGTTTCAATGAATAACAAATTTATATTGATACATAACGGAATAATTGAAAACTACCCACGATTAAAAAAACGTTTAGAAGACCGCGGCTACGTATTTAAATCAGATACAGATACCGAAGTTTTGGTAAATCTTATTGAATATGTTTATCTAAAAGGAGATGTTGACGCTGAAACAGCCATTAGACTCGCTCTAAACAAGATTATAGGAACATACGGCTTAGTGGTTTTTTGCACAGACGAGCCTGATAAACTTATCGCAGCACGTAAAAGTAGTCCTTTAGTTATCGGAGTCGGTAGTTGTGAATATTTTATAGCCTCAGATGCAACTCCGATTGTTGAACACACAAACAGTGTTATATATTTGAACGACAATGATATGGCTGTAGTAAAATACAATGAGTTACAGCTAAAAACCATACAAAACGAAGAGCTTACTCCGATTATTCAGAAACTCGATTTAGATATTGGCGATATAGATAAAATGGGTTTCGAGCACTTTATGTTGAAAGAAATTTTCGAACAACCTCGCTCCATAATGGATACCTTACGCGGAAGAATTGCTCCCGATAACACCGACATCCGACTTGGCGGTCTGTTTGCAGTAATGGACGAACTTGTTAATGCAAGGCGAATTTTGATTATTGGGTGTGGCACATCGTGGCATGCAGGATTAGTAGGCGAGTACTTAATTGAAGAGTTGGCGCGAATCTCCGTAGAAGTCGAGTATGCATCCGAGTTTCGATACCGAGATCCTATACTATATCCCGATGACGTAATAATAGCCATTAGCCAAAGTGGTGAAACTGCCGATACTTTGGCAGCTATCCGAATGGCAAAGGAAAAGGGAATTACCGTTCTTGGAATATGCAACGTTGTTGGAAGCTCAATTTCACGTGAAACCCATGCAGGAGTATATACTCACGCAGGTCCTGAAATTGGTGTTGCATCAACAAAGGCTTTTACTGCACAGGTCGCCGTATTAACGATGATGGCGCTAATTATAGGACATAAAAAGAAAACTATATCAACCAAACAGTTTAACGAAATGGTTGACGAGCTGCGAAATGTTCCAAACATAATTGAAGAGATTTTAAAAGGAAACGACTTAATCCGTAAAATTGCCGAAGAGTACAAAGATGCAACAAATTCTATATATTTAGGAAGAGGATATCTGTTTCCTATTGCCTTGGAAGGAGCGCTTAAGTTAAAGGAAATCAGCTATATACACGCCGAAGGATATCCAGCGGCTGAAATGAAACACGGACCAATCGCACTGATTGACGAAAATATGCCAGTCGTATTTATTGCAATGAAAGATAAAAGTCACGAAAAAATCGTTTCAAACATTCAGGAAGTTAAAGCACGTAAAGGAAGAATTATCGCCGTTATTAACGAGGGAGACGATGTCATTAAAAGCCTCGCAGACCACGTTATAGAGATCCCGCAAACAATGACCTTTTTATCGCCGTTGACCACAGTAATTCCATTGCAACTATTATCATATCACGTTGCAACAATGCGAGGCTGCAACGTCGATCAACCACGAAATCTTGCTAAATCAGTAACAGTAGAATAAAATATATTTCCCACAATGGAACCCAAAAGATATTTAATCACAACAGCCCTACCATACGCTAACGGACCTATTCATATAGGACATCTTGCAGGAGTTTATGTACCTGCCGATATTTATGTACGATACCTTCGTCTGAAAGGTCGTGAAGTTGTTTTCATAGGGGGAAGCGACGAACACGGTGTTCCTATTACTATAAAAGCCCGCAATGAAGGAATAACCCCACAAGACGTGGTTGATAAGTATCACGCCATGATTAAAGATTCGTTCAAGCGGTTTGGAATATCTTTTGACATCTACTCGCGAACGTCTAATAAAATTCATTACGAGACATCTTCCGAGTTTTTCAAAAAGCTGTACAACGAAGGGAAATTCATTACACAAACATCTGAACAATATTACGACCCCGAAGCTAAACAGTTTTTAGCTGATAGATATATTACAGGCACATGCCCAAAATGCGGCAACGAAGCGGCTTATGGCGATCAATGCGAAAAATGTGGTTCATCATTAAATGCGACTGATTTAATTAATCCAAAATCAACTATTTCGGGCGCTAAACCAATAATGAAAGAGACTACACACTGGTATCTGCCTTTAAATGAGTATGAACCATGGTTGCGCGAGTGGATTTTGGAGGATCACAAAGAATGGAAATCGAACGTTTACGGACAATGTAAGTCGTGGATTGATGGGGGCTTACAACCTCGAGCAGTTAGCCGTGATTTAGATTGGGGCGTGCCCCTGCCAATTGAAGGAGTAAGCGGCAAAGTTCTATACGTCTGGTTCGATGCACCAATCGGATACATCAGTGCAACAAAAGAGCTTACGCCTGAATGGGAAAAATATTGGAAAGATAAAGAGACCAAACTTGTACATTTTATCGGAAAAGATAATATTGTATTTCACTGCATTATATTCCCCTCAATGCTGAAAGCCGAGGGCACTTATATCCTGCCCGATAACGTTCCTGCCAATGAGTTCCTAAATCTTGAAGGTGACAAAATTTCCACATCAAAAAATTGGGCAGTTTGGCTTCACGAATATTTAGACAATTTTAAAGGCAAGGAGGATGTCCTTAGATACGTGTTGACTGCAAACGCACCCGAGACCAAAGATAGCGACTTTACATGGGCTGATTTTCAGGCACGTAACAACAACGAACTGTTGGCTATTTATGGCAATTTTGTAAACCGCTCGTTAGTTTTAACTCACAAATATTTCGAGGGCGTTGTGCCTCCGGTATTAGAGGTTACCGACTATGACAATGAAATAATCAGAGAGATGGGCGAAGTTCGTAGTAAGGTTGAACATGCTTTGGAGAACTATCGCTTTAGAGAGGCTTTGCAAGAAGCCATGAATTTAGCACGTATTGGAAACAAATATTTGACAGAAGCCGAACCCTGGAAACTCTTCAAAACTGAACCAAGTCGTGTAGCTACAATATTGAACATATCACTTCAAATTACTGCGGGACTGACAATTATCCTTGAGCCATTTTTGCCATTTAGCTCCGAAAAACTGCGCAAAATGCTGAACACAGAAAGGCTCTGTTGGGAAAAAGCAGGACAGACCGAGCTACTTCCTATCGGTCACAAAATTAATGAACCCGAACTGCTTTTTGAGAAAATCGAAGATAGCGTAATTGAAGCGCAAATTAACCGTTTGAAAAACATAAAAACGCAAAATCAAGTTCAAAACGCCACCGTAGCCGAACAGCTACCAAGCGTAACATTCGACGATTTTACCAAAATGGATATCCGTGTTGGGAAAATCTTACAGGCTGAGAAAGTTGCTAAAACAAAAAAACTGATGAAACTGCTTATCGATACCGGTGTTGACCAAAGAACAGTAGTATCAGGCATTGCCGAATATTTCGAACCTGAAGATGTGATTGGTAAACAGGTCTCCATTTTAATAAACCTTGAGCCTCGTGAAATTAGAGGAATACAATCGCAGGGCATGATATTAATGGCTGAGAATGCAGACGGGAGACTGACGTTTGTGTCGCCTCAGACGGAGGTTAAGAATGGGAGTACTATTAAATAGTATATGATGTATTTAAGGGAATTGTGCTTTTGATTCATTATTATGCATTATGTGCAAGTTTATGAAAAGATCAACATACAGACACAAAATTCGCCTAAATATTGTTAGCTGATTTTTTATATAAGTTGACCCGAATACGGCATATCAAAGTAGGGGCAAGAAGAACATCTAACAAAATGAACAAACTTATCACTATTTTGATGTGCATAATGCTCAGCAATGTTTTTGTAGAAAACACCTTTTCACAAACACAAAGAACTTATGATAGACTCTCTAATTTTTCAAATTGGAGCTTTGTTGCTGGTCCTGTTTTATTTAAAAAGGCGGAAATCAGACCTCAATACAGCAATTTTACGTTTAAAAACAAACCTATACAGGGCTTTAATGCAGGTATTTTGTACAGTTTCAATTCTGACAAATTATGGTCTTTCCAAACAGGTTTGCTTGTTGCTAAAGAACCCATATATTTATTTACTTATAAGATAAAAACATATGAAAGTTATGAAAGTTACCCCGAAAATTTACTCGATTCGTATAATTCATATTCAACACTCTCTTTTTCCTCCCCATTGCTTTTATCCTTAAATCTCCAGACAAGCAAAAACACTTTTGCATCATTGCTAGTTGGTTCTAAAATAATGTATTTCCCGTATGCACAAACTGAATATATAAATACAGCAATTATTGATGAGCAATCTTCTGAACATAAAGAAATATTTGTGCTAAGACTCAAAAGTCAAAAAAATGCTTTTCAAGGGAGCTTTGTTTTGGGTACAGGATTTTCATATGCTTTGAAAAAAATACTACTAAAGACTAATATATTTTACGTGTTCAATTTTCAGAATACAATAATAGGTGAGTATCAATTTACAAACCTCTCTACATCAGCAGATACAAAGGGGGATTACAAATTGTCAGGGAATTACCTTGGCTTACTGTTATCAATAAGTTTTAATAAATTTAAGATAAAGGACAAAATATTTTGGTATGATTGAAAAACAGACGATGATACATATTGAAAATCTAACTGTTAAGTTTAACAATAACACAGTAATCGAAAATCTAACCCTCGATTTGCAGAAGGGTCAAATTGTTGGAATTGTTGGCGAGTCCGGCTCAGGCAAATCAATGACGGCACTTAGCATTATGGGGCTGTTGCCGAAAAATGCACAGATGTCAGGCGATATTATTTTCGGAGAGCAGAGGTTTTATCTGAACAGGCTTACCGAACCAGAGTACAGAAAAATACGCGGAAATCAAATATCAATGATATTTCAAGATTCGTTGACCGCCTTTAACCCGTCGAAACGAATTGGCAGACAGTTAGTTGAGATACTGCAAATTCATCAAAAAACAACGTACAGCAATGCACGAAACAAAATTTTCGAACTGTTCAAACAGGTAAAACTCTCGCCAGCTGAACGTATTTTTAATTCATATCCATTTCAACTCTCTGGAGGACAGCGACAACGCGCTCTTATTGCAATGGCATTAGCCAACAAACCTCAACTGCTAATTGCTGACGAACCCACAACAGCGCTCGATGTTACGGTACAGAAAGAGATTGTAGAACTGTTGCTATCACTGACAAAAGAGGAAAAACTCTCAATGATATTTATTTCACACGACTTGGCATTGGTTTCGCAAATTGCCGACCAAATTGCCGTTATGTACCAGGGTGTGATAGTTGAACGTGGGGAGACAAAAAAGATTATCTATAATCCTCAAAACGAATACACTAAGGCTCTGATAAAATGCAGACCCACGCTTCAACATCAAAAGTTTAGGCTACCCGAAATATCAGACCTTATTGATAGCAACTCAACCTTACACGAAAACCCCACTTTAATAGAATCTGATATTTCTTATAATAAAATAATTGAAACAAATAGTGTTAGCGTAGAATATGCCGATCACAAAAAAAAGAAAGTTGTAAAAGCAGTTAATAACATATCGTTTCAACTGTTTGAAGGAGAAACACTTGGATTAGTAGGCGAAAGCGGTTGCGGAAAAACAACCCTTAGCCGAACGCTTCTAAATCTTATAAAACTATCGTCCGGAGAGATATTTTTTCAAAACAAGCCACTAAAACTAATAGCTGCAAAAAGACTGAAATTCAGCAAAGAGATACAAATTGTTTATCAAGACCCGTACTCATCGCTAAATCCTGTAATATCTATTGGCGCCGCATTGCACGAAACAATGTCAATACACCGCCCAGAAATGACACGTAAAGAGGTTCGCAAAAAAGTCATCGATTGGTTGATAAAAGTAGGATTAGATGAGTCGTATTACAAAAGATTGCCAAGTGAGCTAAGCGGTGGGCAGAGACAGAGAGTAGTTATAGCACGTGAATTAATCCCGCAACCAAAGATTTTGATATGCGATGAAGCCGTTTCAGCGTTAGATGTCAGCGTGCAAGCGCGTATATTAAATCTGCTTAACGACCTGAAAAAAGAGTTTGGGCTGACTTATATATTTATTTCTCACGATTTAGCCGTTGTCAAGTACATGTCTGACCGTATAGCAATAATGCAGAGTGGTCGCTTCGTCGAAATAGGCAACGCCGAGGATATTTACAAAAATCCCGAAACAGAATATACAAAAGAGCTTATTGAGAGTATTCCGAAGTTTCAATAAAAACGTTTAAGGCATAAGTTTGAGTTCTATGTACAATATCATATATAAAACACCTGATTATCACTGGCTTGCCAAGCATTAGCGGAAAAGTATGGTTAATTCCGATTGGACACATACTATAGTCCAAACTTCGCCACCGCTCTTTTAGACTATGTATCTATAACATCGGTATAACAATCCAAATAATATGGAACAACATGAAAGAGTATTTTAAGCTACAATATCTGATGACAATGCGAAAATTATCCGACAGCCATCGTCCTATAGTTGCGTATTTACTTGCACTGCTTATCTTGCTTGTGTTTGTTGGAGTTTCGTTTTTGTTGCTTTCGGGCAAATATGTTTATGCACCATATATTTATGCTTTAGCTTCACTGTTTTTCGTTTCAAAGTTGAATGATATAAGGCGAAACGATTTCCTAAAATTTTGCTTTACAAAAGCACAATATAGAAAAGTACGAATTTTAGAAAATCTGATTGTTACTCTACCCTTTCTCCTATTTCTTTTATGTAAAGACCATTTCTATTTAACACTTATTCTCGTTGCAATAACTATTTCAATGGCATTGTTAAGTTTCAAAACAACTTATAACATTACTATTCCGACACCTTTTTACAAAAAACTATTCGAATTTACTGTGGGATTTAGAAACACTTTTTTTATGTTTTTCATTTCATACGGAGTTGCAATTATTGCCATAAAGGTCAACAATTTTAATCTTGGCGTTTTCGCATTAGGATTAATATTTCTCACGATTTTAGGATATTACCTAAAGCCTGAAAATGAGTATTTTATATGGATTTATAATTGTACGCCTGCAAAGTTTTTGTTTAAGAAAATAGGTGTCGCCATTTTATTTTCATTCTGTTTAAGTCTGCCCGTACTAATTTTGCTAAGTATTGCATATTTCGAGCATATTGGTGTTTTACTTATTTTCACCTTTTTAGGATTTATGTACTTAACAACACTTATATTGGCAAAATATTCTGTATATCCCGAAGAGATAGGAATAATGCAAGGTGTGATATTAGCATTCGGTCTGTTTCCGCCTATGCTTATCGTAATAATTCCTTTGTTTGCAAGCAAATCGGTAAACCAACTTAAAGAAATTTTAAAATGATAAGTGTACAAAATCTTTCAAAAAACTTTGGTTCTAAACAAGTTTTGAAAAATATTAGCATCCAATTCAGCAAAGGAGAGGTTTATGGAATTGTAGGCGAAAACGGAGCTGGCAAAACAACACTTTTTCGGTGTATTGCGGGTTTAGAGAATTATGAGGGACAAATAATTTCGGAACTTAATCCATTAAAGAATTATTTGGGATTGCTACTAACTGAGCCATTTTTCTTCAAAAAAATTACAGGAAAAGAGTATATTCGCTTACTTTGTAGCGCACGACAAGAGAAAGTGTCAGATATTGACGACAAGAATATATTTGAGTTACCATTAAATCAGTACGCTTCGACGTACTCAACAGGAATGAAAAAGAAATTGGCGCTGTTGGCAATTTTACTGCAAAACAATCAATATTACGTACTCGACGAGCCTTTTAATGGCGTTGATATTCACAGCAATATAGTTATTACTGACATTATTCGTAGGTTAAAAGAGTTAGGAAAAACTGTGCTCATCTCGTCGCATATATTTTCAACTTTGAGCGACACTTGCGATGTAATCTATCTACTGAAAGACGGAGAAATAACCCAAAAAGTGTTCAGAGAAGATTTTAAATCGTTAGAGCTTAAGATGCGAGAATTTACAGTTGGCGATAAAATTGAGAAATTAGGATTAAAGTGATTGAAAATGGCAATCTTTAGGATATAATTTATAAAACAGATTAAAAAATTGTAAACGTACAAAAATGAAAAACCCATTTTTTGAAAAATACGCAAAAACAATAACAACGGTATATTGGCTAATCTTCTTGCTTAGAGCGTTTGAAACCGCTTTAATAATACACAATTTCGGATTTTACTATGATGTTATTGTCTCCGAACTTTTTGGTCTGTTCATGGATGTTTTTGGTGCAAGTGTTTTTTTAGTAACATATGTTCTTATTAGTTTTTTATTATCAAAGCTTAATTTAAAAATTCTAAGGGTAGTAAATATAAGTCTATTAGTTGTTTTAACCCTAATTTCTCTTATAACCATTAAATACTTTCTTTATAAACTCACTCCTTTAGATATATTTTTGTATCAATACTCTATCCAAGAGATACTTTTTACAGTTGCAACCTCTTCAATAAATATTTTTCAAACTACGATAAGCATAATCATAATATTGTTAGTTGTGGTTTTGTTTGCATGGAAGATTAATAAAGTTCGTTTTAATCAGGTTTGCTTAAAGGTTTTATACTCTTTTGTATTAGTCTCACTACCTCTTTTTTTTCTGTTTAACAGATTGTTAAGTAGTAACTTTGACGAACTTTCTTTTAATAAGCCGATTTATTTCATTGGCGAATCAATCAAATATATGTTAAAGCCGAAAGAGGTTATAACTATTGATACTCAAAAGTTTAGAGAATTATACCCCGAAAAAGATTTTCTAAATGAAGATTATCCGTTGATTTATAGAGCAAAACGAGAAAGTGAAATTGAAAAATATTTCAATAAGTTTACCACTAAACCCAATATCGTAATATTGATAGTAGAGGGATTGAATGACGACTTTATTCATGAATATAAAGGCTCGTTATTAATGCCTTTCTTGAGTCAATTAAAAGACAGCAGTCTTTATTGGGAACGTTGTTTTACTTTGGGAGAAAGGTCTTTTGCAGTTGTGCCATGCGTTTTGGGAGGTTTACCATATGGAGATAAAGGATTTACACTACAAAAAAAGCTTCCACGTCATTTATCTATTGTGTCAATATTAAATGTCAACGATTATTATACATCTTTTTATTACGGACAGGGTGCATGGTTTCATTTAAAAGGCAGGTTTTTTAAATACAATAATATCGATTTAATTTTTGATAGAAGCAGATTTTCAGATAGTTATTCAAAAATAATTATTGGAGAAGAAAAGTTCTTTTGGGGTTATAATGATAAGGATTTGTTTAGGCAATCATTGGAAGTTATTGATACTTTGAAACAATTTACAAGATTAGACATCTATTTTACAGGCACAAGTCACTCTCCATTCGTTATTAGCGACGAAGAGTATTACGATAGCAAATTAAAACAGCTTGTTAAACAACCATATGAAAAGTTTTATCAAACACATTCAAAGTATTTAAAATCAGTATTGTTTGTTGACGATGCCTTAGAAGAGTTCTTTAATGAATACAAGAAACGAAAAGATTATGATAACACCATTTTTATCATTACAGGCGACCATCCAATGACAGAAGTACCGATAGCAAATTCGCTAAAAAGGTATCATGTTCCACTGCTGATTTTTTCCGATAAATTAAAAGAGCCTCAATCTTTTAACTGTACAGTTAGTCATTTAGATATCTCAGAGGCAATACTGTCGTTTCTACAGGGTTATATAACACATATTCCAACAATTAGCACGTCTCTTGGTGGGCAGTTAATTTATAACGAAAACGAGTCTCCAAAAAATATCGCTTTTATGAATAATAATAGAGAAGTTATCGATTTTTTATCGGGCAACTACTACTTAGCAGGCGACAAGTTGTACTATGTTGACTCTTTGCTAAATATTGAAGAAATTGAGGACACATTAATCAAATCAAATCTTAAAGAAAGGGTAAATGTTTTTAATAATATGAGTCTTTATGTCGCTCGTGAGAATAAGATTATTTCAAAAGAGGATTACAACAAAGAACTTAAAATTAATAAAGAATGATTATCGGCGTTATAACTTACGTAAGCACAAAAGTTTGCAAAAACAGATACCTTCTTTTTGATTATTTGTTGAGAAAACAGCTATATTTGTACCTAGTGAATTCCATTTTAGACTAAACCATTAAAAATACAAAGCTATGAAAAAGGTTTGCACCCTATTTCTACTGTTAGCATTTGGATTGATTACTAAGGCAAATCCGTATATACCGCTGAAAATTAAAATATCTGAACTATATTTCGATGAATATGGAAATTGGCAACTCGAATTAATTTACAATCATTATGACTACCAGTATGTTATAGACACTGTTTTTCTATTTTCAACCACCGACACAGTAAAACTTTCTGATTATATTTCTTTTGACTCAGAAGGAATTATCGTCGTTACAGCAGATAGCCTTGACACTGAGTTTTACATTAATAGATTTGCCGATAGGATAGGTGTTTACGGTTATATGTCTCTAGTGGATAACTCTGGAGATTATTTTTATGATGATTATTTTTTTACTATGATTATATTTGGGGACCTATACGGAGCATTTATAAACTATCCAAGAGAAGGACAATCAATAAGTCTATACAACAATTATTACATGAAAGATAATTCTCCAACCATAGGTTTACCAAATGATACAATAGGGGCGTGTGGAACAATAAGGGGAACTATTTACGACGTGTCCTTAGAACCGGTCAGCTCAAGGACCTTTTGTTTAGATAATCGTTTTGAAACAAATGAACACGGTGAGTTTTCCGCAAGAGTATATTCTAAACCCTCAAATTTCCATAGTATTTATCATATAGTAGGGGAAGGACATCCCAATCAACGTGTATTCATAACAGGTATTTCTTACGAAATGGAGCCTGATTCAGTTATAGAGTTGGATATTTATTTACTTGATACATTGGAAGTAGGAATTAATGATATAAATATTTCAAACACTCCTGTTTCTGTTTATCCAAATCCGATTTCAAAAAGCGGAACGCTGAAAGTCGATATAGATTTGCCAGTTATAACATCGAATATTTATGTTGAAATAACCGACCTGAACGGAAAACTTATTGCTAAAAAGAAAGTTAACGAAAAGTCAAGCACAATAACAGCTCCAGACAAAGGCGGTTTTTATATTCTCACGATTTTACTCGATTCAAAAGTTATTTCAACGCACCGTATCGTTGTAGATGAATAGATTGGCTTTAATTTTACTTTTAGTAGTTCCAATAAATATATTTGCTCAACGTGAGTTTGAATTTATTGGAGAAAGCATCGATTTTGCCATTAATAGCGAGCGATTCGAGGTAAATGGTATTTATTATTTTGTAAACAACTCGGAGCAAGAGATCAGACGAACCATTTTATTCCCCTTTGCCCAAAACACTGATTCTGTGGTTGTTAAGCGAATTTACAACCTGACTTATCTCAAAAACATCAATTTTCAAGAGTCAGAAAACGCAGTTGCTTTTAGCCTTATTGCTTTGCCAAAAGATACTGTTAAGGTTAATATTGCCTATTCACAAAACACTGTTAATGAGAATATTTACATATTAGAAACGACCCAAATGTGGGGACAAGCTCTGAAAAAAGCCGAATACTCACTAACTTTTGATACATCAGTACAGATAGATAGTTTATCGTTAAAACCTGACTCTTTAAGTAACAACGTGTATTACTGGAAAAGAGAGGATTTTTATCCAAACGAGAATTTTAAAGTATGGATTAGTCCTTAACTAGTTCAACCAACGTGCCCACGGTCACTGAGTCTGCCGTAAAACAAGTTCAGTGTATGACCAACTTTAAACTAAATAAATCTGTGATTGTCTGTTTAATCTGTGTCATCTGTGTTCCAATTCCCTTTAACTCTCAATAATTTTTATCTCGTGTGTTATCTTTGCAAATTGTTTATACATCGCACTAACTCCACAATAGCGATCTTGACTGAGACTAACAGCTTTATTTATCTTTTCTAAATCTAAGTTTTTCCCCTTAAACTCATAAATTATATGCATAGTTGAATAAACCATTGGATGTTCTTCTGTCAAATCGGCAGATACTTTAACATTAAAGTCATCTAAATCGACACGCATTTTTTTGAGAATGGAAACTACATCCATGCCAGTACAACCGGCTAAAGCCATCAGCATAAGCGGTTTTGGACGAGGTCCCTTATTTTCGCCTCCAGCGGTTAAGTCAGCATCTAACATCAGTTTGTGTCCGTTTACTTCACCCTCGAAAGACATATTGCCTTTCCAATTCATTGATACTTCATTTTTCATTTTATGTTTGATTAATTGTTTTCTACAGTTAGTATTGAAAATACCGTGCCAAATATCTATATATCTAAATATGTTTATATTATTTTATCTTCGTTTTAAATCTGTGGCTTTGTTAACAATCTATAAAACAAATAGTTTTAAAGGTATAAAGTTAAGAAATATAAATCATTTAGATAAAAACTCTATTTTTGCTAAAAATTCAGAAAAGTGTATCTACAGATTTTAAAACAGATAAAAAACAAAGCTCTTCCCTCTACCGATAACCATATTTTAGTGGCAACAAGCGGTGGTGCAGATAGTATGGTTCTATTATCGCTAATGCATAGAGCTGGATACAAAATTACTGTTGCACACTGCAATTTTAATCTCCGCCCCGGCGATTGCGACCTCGATCAGCAATTAGTTGAATCGTTTTGTAAGAAATTAGGGATAGACTGTTTTGTAAAATCCTTTGACACAACAGGTTATGCAAAATCGCAAAAAATATCTGTCGAGATGGCAGCACGCGATCTGCGTTACAGTTGGTTTGCACAACTTAAAAACGAGCTAAACATTGATTTTATCGCAACTGGACATCATTTGAATGACAATGTCGAGACAGTTTTGCTGAATATGACTCGTGGCACAGGCTTGCGCGGTTTAACAGCGATGACTGCGGTACGGTCTGATATTATTAGACCGTTGCTTTTTGCTGAAAGAGAACATATCGAACAATATGCTATTGCAAACAATATTCCTTTTCGCAAAGATTATACGAATAGCGATAACTCAATACCGAGAAATCGTTTTAGAAACGTGGTAATTCCAGAATTTGAAAAAATCAATCCCTCGTTTCTCGAAACGATGAAGAAAAATATTGATGTTTGGAACGATTGGTATCAGTTTTCAATTAAACAACTTCAAATTGTTCATAATACGATAGTTAGCCAAAACAGTTATGGTGTTTTTGTCAGATTAGATAAAAATATTGACAAATCAACCCTGAATCTTGTGCTGTTTGAACTTTTGTCAGATATGGGATATAATGGAAATCGCGCTCATGAATATCTGAAGATTATTGATTCTCAGGCAGGTGTATATATTAAAACAGAAAAACACTATCTTGTCCGAGAACGTAATGGCGTATTAATTACTGACTTAGATTTATTTGACGATTTTCAGGCTGTTACAATTGAATCTATACCATTTTACGGCACCGAAAAAATTGGTTTAACCATAGAGTGTAGTAATACAGACCAAACAAACCAGTTTAAAAACAATAGTTTTATAGAGTGTATTGATTTTGAAAAAATTACGTTACCGCTGACAATCAGAAGATGGCAAAAAGGTGACAGATTTTTTCCTATTGGAATGAATGGTTCAAAGAAAGTAAGTGATTATCTGACAGACATAAAGAAAACGTCAGTCGAAAAAAAGCAGCAACTTGTTTTAACTGACCAAAATGGAATTATTTGGGTAATAGGACTACGTTTAGATAAACGCTATGCAATTACTAATCGAACCACAAAATTTTTGATGTTGAAATGGAACACAGAGCACACAGAATAAACGGATTTACACAGAATTTGTTTTCAGCTTTCAAACAATCAACTGAATGTCTGGATATTGTAAAGACGGATCATGCTCCATCTCTACTTAATTTCTTAATGGTTTAATATTAATAATTTTAATGCACAGAAAATCAATTGTTTAAAAAGATAAATAAATCAAATATCACGTTTTCGCCTCCCTTGTCGTTAACTTCGATTTGAATAAATCAAAACAAACCGTTACTTTTACAAGTTAAAATTATTGTTGATTAGGTTTAAAAATATTGAAATGGTTATAACCATTGATAATTGACATATTGATATGTGTTTCAAAAAGAAAAAAGAGGCAAAAGAAACAACAGAGAAAAAAAAGAGAGTCAGGCCTTTTAAACGCCGATTTCGTCTTGTTATGATGGATGACAGTAACTTTGAAGAGGTTTGGTCGTTTAGGCTAACGTTGGGTAACATTGTTTACAGTATATCACTAATTATATTAATTTTTATTTTGGTTGGTGGAATTTTGATGACATTTACACCACTAAAGCACTGGATACCAGACTATCCCGATGCCAAAATCAGACAAGGGATTATCGATAATTCTATTAAAGTTGATAGTCTTGCGCAACTAATTGATATACAAGATCAATATATCGTCAATTTGAAACAGATATTAGCGGGAGATATTAAGACGGAAACGCCAGCATTTAAAAGTTTGAGCGAAAACCGCTCCGAGATTATTGATTCTCTGAATCAACGAGAGTTCGATTCAATTATTCGCGAAAAAGTTGAGTTTGATCGTCAAACGAGTGTTTCTGTTTTGCAAACACCTGTAAATCAAACAAATATTGCCACATTACAGTTTTTTCCGCCGGTTAAAGGAGTCGTTTCGAGCACTTTTAATTCAAAAGAACAACATTTTGGTATTGATATAGTAACCAAACCATCATCTCCTGTTTGTGCAACTCTCTCAGGTACAGTAATTTATAAAGGATGGACACTCGAAGGAGGAAACGTAGTACAGATACAACATACAAATAACGTGGTATCCGTATATAAACACAATGCTGTAATCTTGAAAAATCAGGGCGACTACGTGCTTGTGGGCGAGCCTATTGGTGTTGTTGGGAATACCGGAGAATATAGCACAGGACCACATTTACACTTCGAAATATGGCATAATGGCGTTCCTGTCAATCCAGCAGATTATGTCTCTTTTAATTAAATTGTCGGACATTGAAAAAACTAATTTTATTTGGGAGTACAGGTTCTATAGGAACACAAACGCTTGAAGTTGTCAGGGAGTCGGGCAATAAATTTGAAGTTGTAGCCATTACTGCCAACAACTCGGCTGACACTTTGATAGAACAGGCGCGCGAGTTTAATCCCAAATATGTTGTTATTGGAAACGAATTGCTGTATGAATATGTGAGAGCCGCTTTGTATGGCTTGGATATCAAAGTCTTAGCAGGACAAGAATCAATAAACAATCTCCCGACAATAGTTAAAGCCGACACGGTTGTTACAGCAATGGTTGGATTTTCGGGGCTAATCCCCACAATGAAAGCCATTGAAGAGGGAATGAATATTGCATTGGCAAACAAAGAGACTTTGGTAGTTGCAGGTGACAAGGTAATTCCAGCAGCTAAAAAGCGTGGAGTCGCTATCCTTCCGGTCGATTCTGAGCACTCGGCAATATTCCAGTGCCTTGTAGGCGAAAACCATAATTCTATTGAAAAACTGATACTTACAGCGTCTGGAGGACCTTTCCGAAACCACACAATAGAACAACTTGAAAAAGTCACACCTGCCGATGCCCTAAAGCATCCAAACTGGAATATGGGTGCCAAAATCACCATAGATTCGGCAACCATGATGAATAAAGGACTTGAGGTTATCGAGGCGCGCTGGCTTTTCGACATTCAACCCGAGAACATAGATGTTGTGGTTCACCCCCAATCTATAATACACAGCATGGTTCAGTTTGTTGATGGCAATATAAAAGCCCATCTAAGCCTGCCCGACATGCGATTGCCTATACAATATGCTTTAAATTATCCTGAAAGGACAACAAATAGTTTCGAGAGATATATCTTTAATCCCATTGATACTCTTACATTTGAAAAACCTGACACAGAGAAGTTTCCATGCTTGCAAATTGCCTACGATGCTTTAAAGCAAGGCGGTAATCATGCTTGTATAATCAATGCAGCAAACGAAATAGCAGTGTCAGCTTTCCTAAAAGAGAGAATAGGATTTATGCAGATATCTGAAATAATTACAGAAACATTATCACGTGTAATAAAAATAAGTAATCCCTCGTTAAACGACTATATTTATTCCGATCAGGAGGCACGTTTAACGGCTGAACAAATAATAGAAAAAATTAAAACCAAATAGATACAATGGAGATATTAGTAAGAGTAGGACAATTGTTGCTAAGCTTGTCATTATTAGTGATATTGCACGAGTTTGGTCACTTCTTTTTTGCACGTCTTTTTAAAACGCGGGTCGAGAAATTTTATCTCTTTTTTAACCCTTGGTTTTCGATATTCAAGAAAAAAATTGGCGAAACAACATACGGAATAGGTTGGCTTCCATTAGGAGGCTACGTTAAAATTGCCGGTATGATTGACGAATCGATGGACAAAGAGCAGATGTCGAAACCGCCTCAACCTTACGAGTTTAGGTCGAAACCAGCATGGCAGCGACTGCTTATTATGTTAGGTGGTGTTTTGGCAAATTTCATCACAGCGCTGGTAATTTATGTTCTGATACTCTTTACATGGGGCGAGGAGTATATACCGCTTTCTAAAATGGAGCACGGCATTATGCCCGACAGCACAGCTATGTTAGTTGGATTTCAGCCCGGTGACAAAATTCTATCCGTTGACAACATGCCAATTGAACGATTTAACGAGCTGACAACCACCATTTTACTCAACGACTCAAAAACAGTTCAGGTTGAACGCAACGGAGAAAAAGTTACCGTTGATATTCCCGAATGGCTCGCAAAACGAGTTATAAAAAATAACGACATGCTTTTTGCCCCACGATTTAAATTCGTGATTGCCGATTTTGTCGATAACTCAACTGCACAACAAGCTGGATTACAAAAAGGAGATTATATTGTTGGTATTGACACAATTGCAACTCCTTATGCAGATATTTTGACATCAAAACTACCCAGTTATGCAGGACAAACGATTGATGTTCAAGTTATGCGCGACAACGAAACGCTTACAATGCCCGTAACCATTGACCAAAACGGAAAAATGGGAGTAATGGCAGATATAATGGCATCAATTCCCGTTGCAGTTGCTGAATATAGCTTTTTAAAATCTATACCCGCTGGCATAAACAAAGGATTTAAAACGGCTGGTGATTATTTAAAACAGTTGAAACTGATATTTTCGCCTAAAACAAAGGCTTACGAATCTCTTGGCGGATTTATTGCCATAGGCAAAATATTCCCCGGCACATGGGATTGGCAAAGCTTTTGGCGGCTTACAGCTTTCCTTTCAATTATGCTTGCAATACTTAACCTTTTACCAATACCAGCCTTAGACGGAGGTCACGTACTATTTACAATATTTGAGATGATTACAGGACAAAAACCATCGGATAGGTTTTTAGAGGTAGCACAAATTACAGGAATGTTGCTACTGTTTGCACTTATAATTTATGCCAATGGAAACGATATTATTAAGTTGTTTAGATAATAAACTATAATCACACACACATCAAAGTAAATTGTTGATTATTAATTAATTACTATAAAATAAAAATAATAAAATGAAGATTCGGATAGATTTTCAAACCATTAAACCACATCTGTTTGCAATATTTTTATTTGCAATTGTAAGTTTCGGTTATTTCAACCCTGTTTTAAAGGGGAAGATGTTACGTCAGGGAGATATTATGGCTTATACCGGCGCTGTTCAGGAATTAAAAGAGCTTAAAGCAGAAACAGGCGAGTACGCCCTTTGGACAGACAGAATGTTTGGCGGTATGCCCACATTTTTAATACATAATCCAGGACATGTAAATTTAACCAAATACGTTCATAATGTGCTGAATTTGAACCATGCACGCCCAGCAAACCACCTCTTTTTATATATGCTGGGCTTCTATATGGCTCTTTTGCTTTTTGGAGTATCGCCGTCCCGAAGTATTGTAGGAGCAATAGCTTACGCTTTCTCAACCTATTTTATAATAATAATTTATGCCGGACATATTACAAAAGTGATGGCGCTTGGATATATGCCGTTGGTCGTAGCTTCGGTCTATCACGCCTTTAAGTCCGATAGATTAAGAGGCAGTGTGTTGTTAGGTCTGTTTTTATCTATCCAGATATATGTAAATCACCTTCAAATAACATATTACACCTTTATTATAGTCGCTTTAATGGGGCTTTTTGAATTGATATCAGCCATTAAAAAGCAAAAATTAGTAGATTTCGGAAAAACATTTGCCTGCTTAGCAATTGGAGCGACATTAGCATTAGCATCTAATCTCACAACCCTCTGGACAGTATATGAATACAGTGCGTTTTCAAGAGGAAAACCAAATTTAGAGAAACCAAATCAAAATCAGACAACCGGACTTGATATTGATTATATCACCGCGTGGAGCTACGGCAAAGGAGAAACGCTTAACTTGCTTGTACCCAATCTGAAAGGCGGTTCGAGCCATATGGATTTGGGGAAAAATAGTCAAACCTACAAGGTTATAGAGCAAAATTACGGAAGACAAACAGCCGACCAATTCATAAAGTATTCAGACACCTATTGGGGAGATCAGCCATTTACCTCAGGACCTGTTTATATAGGAGCTACCGTAATATTCCTGTTCATTTTGGCAATGTTTCTACTGAAAGGAAACCTAAAATGGTGGCTACTTATAGCAACAATCTTAGCAATTATATTAGCTTGGGGACGACACTTTATGTGGTTCAACGAGCTTATTATCAATTATTTGCCCGGATATAACAAGTTCCGTACCGTCAGCATGACATTAGTAATAGCGCAATTTACTTTGCCACTGCTTGCTATCATTGCATTCGACAAAATTGCAGATAAAAAATATACGTTTGCTCAAATTAAAAAGCCTCTGATATATTCAACATCTATCGTTGCAGGCTTACTTCTGCTGATATTTATTGCAAACAGCTCAAGTTCAGAAATGATAGGAAGATCGGATGTTAGAATGCCTGATATAATCCAAAAATCGTTACAAGCCGATCGTCTAAGTATGTTGCAATCAGATGTTTTTCGTTCACTATTGTTTATGTTAGTTACATCGGGTTTGATATGGTTCTTATCAAGAGCTAAAATCAAAGCAACAGTTGCAACCGTAGTCCTTGGTTTATTGTTTGCAGCCGATTTAATTCCTGTATCGTTAAGATACGCTCAAAACGACAATTGGGTACCACGCAAAGAGTTGAAGCGCCAGCCATTTAAACCAACCGTAGCCGACACAGAAATTTTGAAGGATAAAGAACATTACAGAGTTTTAAATTTCGCGTCAAACACATTTAATGATGCTGCAACATCATATTTCCACAATAGTGTAGGAGGTTATCACGGTGCAAAAATGCGACGCTACCAAGAACTTATAGATGAGCAGATTATCCCCGAAATGAATAAAGTAAGAGATGTTTTACAGGTAAGTCCAACCTATCAGAAAGTTGACAGCGTAATGCGAGAGCTTAATGTTTTAAATATGCTTAACACACGATATTATATACTTTCGCCTGATAATCAGCCAATAACCAACTCATATGCTTTTGGTCAAGCGTGGTTTGTCGATAGTATCGTTTGGGCATCGGGAGCAAACGACGAAATGGCGCTGTTATCAACCACAAAACTCGAACGCACCGCCGTTGTCGATAAGCAATATGAAAATGTATTAGGTAAAAATTTGAATAACTCTAACGAAAAAAGTATTAACATGAAAAGCTATTCAGCCAATCGTTTAGAATATACATTCCAGTCGGAGACAGATGCTTTGGCGCTATTTTCGGAAATTTATTATCCCAAAGGTTGGAGAGCCTTTGTTAATGGAGAGCCAGCAGAAATCATAAGAGCAAACTATCTGTTACGCGGATTGGTGTTGCCGGCAGGCGAGGGCGATGTGGTGTTTGAGTTTCGTCCAAAATCTTATTTCGTAGGAAACGTGGTCTCTTACGCAAGCTCGGCTCTGCTCTTGTTTTTGGGTGTATGGGTTTTGATTGTACCCATATTTAGAAAGCCAAAGAAAGAGGTTGAATAGTATGTGTACAATTAGTATTATATTGTACCTTTGTGTTGTCCGAGATATAACGTTAAAAAACAAATTATTAATCCCAAGGGATGACAAGATTATAGATATAAAAAGTGTCCGAAGAGTTTAACATACGCAATCCAAAACAGTCGCCGAGCGACATTGAAATCGATCAACAATTACGCCCGCTTACATTCGACGATTTTCAGGGACAAAAACAAATTTTGGAAAACCTAAAAATATTTGTCGAAGCCGCACGTATGCGTGGCGATTCGCTTGACCATGTTCTGTTGCACGGGCCTCCCGGACTTGGCAAAACCACGCTCTCCAATATCATTGCCAATGAGTTGGGAGTAAAAATGAAGGTTACATCGGGACCCGTTCTCGAAAAACCTGGCGATCTTGCAGGCATATTAACAAGTCTGCAAGATAACGACGTTCTTTTTATCGATGAAATACACCGCTTAAACCCTGTGATTGAGGAGTATTTGTATTCAGCAATGGAGGATTTTCGCATCGATATCGTTATTGACAAAGGACCTTCGGCAAGAACTGTACAAATAGGATTAAGCCCTTTTACCATGATTGGAGCCACAACACGCAGCGGACTGTTAACAGCGCCTTTAAGAGCTCGGTTTGGAATAAACTGTCATCTTGAATATTACGATAACGAAATTATATCGGGCATTGTAAAGCGGTCGGCAAGAATTTTGAATATTCCCATAGAAGAGGACGCAGCACAAGAGATATCACTACGCAGTCGTGGAACTCCACGCGTTGCTAACGCCCTGCTTCGGCGAGTTCGAGATTTTGCGCAGGTAAAGGGTACAGGCATTATAGACAAAGAGATTTCGGTTTACGCATTGGAAGCTCTAAATATCGATCAGCACGGACTTGACGAAATGGATAACCGCATTTTGACAACAATTATCGATAAATTTAGTGGCGGTCCGGTGGGGCTTTCCACAATTGCAACCGCTCTGAGCGAAGATCCGGGAACTATTGAGGAGGTTTATGAGCCATTCCTTATCAAAGAGGGGTTTTTGAAACGCACACCCCGCGGGCGTGAGGCTACAGAGTTAACATACAAGCACTTAAATAGAACTCCCGGTTATAGGCAACAATCACTGTTCGACTGATGTTTGAACACGAAACAATATCAAACAAAATAAAAAAACAAGCCATTGCACTCGGCTTCGATGATGTTGGAATTGCCAAAGTGCAAAATACCAGCAAGCTGCGTGAACATTTAGAGTCGTGGATACAGAAGGGCTACCACGCCAGCATGGAGTATATGCAAAACAATATCGAAACACGCTCTAACCCAAGATTATACGTGTTAGGTGCAAAATCGGTAATTGTTGTTATAGCTAACTATAATCAGGAGAATATCAAAAGCAAATCGAAGTATAAGATAGCGCAATTTGCTCATGTTCAAGATTATCACTATGTTTTGAAAGAAAAATTAAATCAGTTACTCTCTTTTATTGTTGATATAGAGCCTAAAACAATAGGAAAAATTAGTGTTGACGCACAACCCGTTGCCGAACGATATTGGGCTGTGCAAGCAGGATTAGGTTTTATTGGACAAAACACAATGTTTATCCACCCGAAATTAGGTTCTTTCAATTTTATTGGAACCATTGTAACAAATTTAGAGCTTGATAGCGACACTTCGAGCAACGAAACCTGCCTTGGTTGCGGAAAATGTATCAGTAGCTGTCCAAATGGAGCAATTGTAGAGCCTTATACTTTAGATTCGCAACGTTGCATATCGTATCAAACAATAGAATCACGTTCAGAATCGATATTGAATGAGGATATTAAATTTGAAAACTATATTTTTGGTTGCGATATTTGTAATCTTGTTTGCCCGCATAACGAAAATATCCCGTTGGCTAACAAAAGTAATTTCACCTTAAAGCCCGATATCGCAAATATGACCGATGATGATTGGAAAATATTAGGTTCTAACCAATTTAAACGTCTATTTTCGCACTCCCCCTTAAGACGAGCCGGATTGCGCGGAATAAGAAGAAATATTTTGTGGTGTCGAAAAAAATAAGAAATTTGCAATTTGGATATTATAACATTTTAGGGTAATTTCGTAACGGTTTTTTTCGTTAATAAACATCATTAACAGACCAAAAAATTAAGATATGATAAAGAGAAATAGACAAATCTCAGTTCTTGTGTTAGCAACGCTTTTAGCGTTTGCGGTTTCGTGTGTCCCAAAAAGACAATTCGTTGAACTTGAGATGAAAACCGAGCGATCAATTCGTGATAGAGACTCACTTAAAGCCAAAAATGCTGACCTGACAGTAGAAAAAACAGAGTTACAATCTGAGCTTGATTTAGTGAAACGTCAAATGCAGCAAACTCGTAATGAACTTGCCGGACAGTTAGATTCAATGAGATTCTATAAAAGTCAACATAACCTTTTGCAAGCCATGAACAACGATTTAACAAGGCGTTTAGATGCAATGGTACACGGCGTTGAAAGCGAAAACAAACAAATGCTGGTTGAGCTACATCAGTTGCGTGATGATTTGCAAAAACGTGAAGAAAATTTGCGCAAACTGCAAGATAGCTTATCAGCTGAAAGGAACAATTTGGATTTAATGCAACTTAGATTAGAAGATAGAAACCAAATTCTAGCTTCGTTAGACTCCATGTTGCAAGAAAAAGAGAAAAACCTTGAAGAGCAAAGCAAACAAATGGCTAAACTGCAGGAAATGCTTAAACAGAAAGACGACGCTGTAAGAGAACTTAAAGACAAGGTTTCAAACGCGTTACTTGGTTTCCAAAACGATGGACTCACTGTCGAGCATCGCAATGGCAAAGTTTACGTTAGCTTAGATGAAAAGCTACTTTTTAAATCTGGCCGCTACACCATTGACTCACGAGGAAGAATGGCGCTTCAAAAACTATCAGATGTTTTAGCCGAAAACACAGACATTAACATTCTTATAGAAGGGCACACAGATGATGTTCCGCTTCAGAGCAAAGGCGAAATTCAAGACAATTGGGATTTGAGTGTTAAACGAGCCACAACAGTTGTCAAGGTTTTGTTAGAAAACAAAAGACTTAATCCCGACAGGCTAATGGCTGCTGGACGTTCCGAATTTCACCCTATAGAAAAATCTAAAACATCAGAAGCAAGGGCAAAAAACCGAAGAACAGAAATAATTCTGACTCCAAAACTTGATGAGTTGCTTAAAATCCTCGAGAACAATTAACAATTAAATTAGGTACAAGGTACAAGTAGAGAACGTGTAGCAATTTAAACTCCTTTTCCTTTTAACACTTTGGCTGCACTCAGTACAATGCTTTTAGCTAAATTACGAATGGAACACAGAACGTAAGGATTGAACGGAAAAAAATCTGTGTAAATCTGTTATATCTGTGTGCTCTGTGTTCCGAAATCAGAAATCAGAAATCCGAAATCATTATAACTTTCAACTCCATGAAACTACTATTTGTAACCAACAACCAGCATAAAATATCTGAAATATCAGCGCTATTACCACAAGAAGTAGAATTAGTAGGCTTGTCAGATGTCGGCATTTACGAAGATATTCCCGAAACGGGAGACACTCTAAAAGCCAACGCATTACAAAAAGCCGAATATGCCTTTTCCAGAACCAATAAATGGTGTTTTGCTGATGACACAGGGCTTGAAGTAGAAGCTCTTGGTGGTGCGCCCGGCATACACTCAGCAAGATATGCGGGCGAAGCAAAAAATTCGACAGACAATGTTAAACTTTTGCTAAAGAATTTAAAAGAGATTAAAAACAGAAGAGCTCGCTTTAAAACCGTTATAGCGCTGATTTACGAAAATGAAAGATATTTTTTTGAAGGGATAGTAGAGGGGAAAATTATCGACACACCTATCGGAACAGAAGGCTTTGGATACGATCCCGTATTTATTCCAATTGGATATAACGAAACATTTGCTCAAATGCCATTAAGTCTTAAAAACACTATTAGCCACCGAGCTAAAGCTATAAATAAGTTAATTGAATTTATCAGAATTTACACCATTAAACAATAAATTGTTTAAAACAGTGTTCTTAAATAGTTAAAAAACTATTGTAAATGCGACAAATAATTTTAGCATCGTTAATAACATTTTGTTGCTTAAACTTATCAGCACAAGATGAATTTAAAATGGGCAATTGGCGCGCTCATTTCCCTTATCATCAACTCCACTCTTTGGCTTACGACCATCCTGTAATCTGGGGAGCCAGTTTTTCGGGTCTCTTTTCATATAATCTCGAAGACTATTATATCGAAAGATATAACCAAATGACAGACCTTTCAGATATCGGAATTACCGCAATTAGAATGCATCATAAAAGTAAATCCCTTATTATTGGTTATCAAAATGGAAATATTGACATACTTGTTGACG
>DAOOBP010000012.1:0-40202 GCA_035407925.1 Salinivirgaceae bacterium | reverse complement strand
TTAAACTAATATGGTTCAGCGAAAGCCAACGGGCTAACCACCCAGCGTGACAACAAAAAATTTATTAATCTAATCAAAAAGTGGAGTCCAGAAACCTCTTAAAAAAACGGGGCGGAACTGAAAAGCCATACGAGTAGGAAATTTAAAACAAACAAATATGAAAGTTTTAAGATTATTTTTAGCAAGCCTATTGTTATTAGGCGTAACAACATTAAGTGGTTGTAAGAAAGAAAAAGAAGAAGTAAAAGTTGATAAAAGAGATCAATATGTTGGGACATGGAATTATACTCAAACAGGTAGCATGACACTTTATCATAATGGTGAAGCTGTTTACACTGTACCAATGGACGGAAGTGGAACAATGTCAATTACAAAATCTGGTGAAAATGATTTAATAATTGATGGAGTGAAATTTACTGTTAACGGTAACAATTTGACTGCTCCTACGCAGAGTCTAACCGATGCCTCTGATGGATTTAATTATGTAGCAACAATAACTACTGATAATGGCACCTTAGCTCCAAATGTTATTACTATTAATAATTCAATTACAGGAACATGGAATAACAGTGATGGAGATACAGGAAATCTTTCAGGTACATTAACAACCATTTTAACCAAGTAAAAAATAAATTAGATTACTAAAGTAGCCATAATGTATCAATCTTTGTTATGGTTTTTAAAGAGGAGTCCAGATACCTCTCTAATAAACGGGGCGACAGCGAAAAGCCTTATGAGTAGCATCATTTAAAAAAAATAAAAAAATGAAAGCATATAAATTTTCAATATTTGCAATACTTTTAACAGCGTTAATTTCATTTTCAAGCTGTTCGTATCGTTTAGTCGATTTTACAATAATAAGTTCAAAAAACCACTCTTTAAATCT
This sequence comes from Salinivirgaceae bacterium, assembly GCA_035407925.1. Classification (GTDB taxonomy): domain Bacteria; phylum Bacteroidota; class Bacteroidia; order Bacteroidales; family Salinivirgaceae; genus JAAYQU01. Next base: position 39,316 of record DAOOBP010000012.1, on the reverse strand, counting down.
TGACCTAAGCCAAGGAAAGCAGGTAGAAGGTTCAAGTAAAGGTTTTTTGGGACTTGGAGCAACGATTAAAGATGCTATGGATAAAGCATTACAAAGTGCAGGTTCAGAGTATGATTTACTTGTAAATGGAGTTGTAAGAGTACAAGATTTCTTCTTTGTATCGGGGTATAAAGTAACAGGAACAGCCGTTAGTTCTGCAAAATTAAAAGCAATGTTAGGGGAAAAAGGTTTTGAAGAGTGGTGTAAAGCAAATAATATATTTGACCCTGAGCAAGCAGTAGTAATGAAATAACAAACAACCTAAAAGGGCGGAGAATCAAACTTCCGCCCTTTAATATAAAATCCGTGTAAAATCTGTTTAATCCGTGTTATCTGTGTTCTCTACTCCAAGTAAGTATATCCATACAGTCCCGACCGATAATTCGATAAAAACTCTTTTCCCTCTTCGGTGGTTATTTTGCCAGCTTTTACTGACGACGTAACCCAAGTCTCAACGGTTCTTACCATTTTCTTTGGATTATACTGTACATATTCAAGTACTTCGGCAACGGTCTCTCCATCAATAACCTGGTCGATTGTATATCCTTTTTTATCCACAGAAATATGCACTGCATTTGTATCGCCAAACAAGTTGTGTAAATCGCCCAAAATCTCTTGGTATGCTCCGACTAAGAAGACACCTATATAATACGACTCTTTTTTGGGAGTGTGTATTGGAAGATAGTATGAATAGTTACGTGTTGAAATAAAGTTTTCAATCTTTCCATCCGAGTCGCAGGTAATATCCTGAATAGTTGCCGAGCGATTGGGCTTTTCGTCATGTTGCTGTAAAGGAATAATAGGGAAAATTTGGTCTATTGCCCAAGAGTCAGGCAACGATTGAAAAAGCGAGAAATTACAGAAGAACTTGTCTGAAAGGAACTTAGGCAGTTGTCTTAACTCATCAGGGACGTGCTTCATAACCTGTGTCATCGAGTATATCTCACTTGCGATTGTCCAGAAAAGGCGTTCGACTTGCGCTCTTGTTCTTAGATCTAAGAAACCAAGGCTAAAGCGGTCTAAAGCCTCCTCGCGAATTTGTTGTGCGTCGTGCCAGCTCTCGAACATTCGTGGCTGATTTAAGTTGTCCCAAATAGAGTAAAGTTCTCTAACAAGCTCATGGTCAGTCTCTGCAGCCTCCTCGTCGTTATCCCATTTCGGGAGGCTTGTAGCTTCCAAAACCTCAAATACCAAAATAGAGTGGTGTGCTGTCAAAGAGCGTCCCGATTCGGTTATAACGTTAGGATGGGGGAGTTCGTTTTTGTCAGCTGCATCGGCAAATGTTGATACAGCATCGTTTACGTACTCCTGTATGGTGTAGTTCACGCTACTGCCGGTTTCTGATGAGCGTGTTCCGTCGTAATCTACTCCTAAACCGCCCCCGATATCGACAAATTCAAGGTTAAACCCTAATTTTGAGATTTGTACAAAAAACTGTGCAGCTTCTCTCAAAGCTGTTTTTATGCGCCGTATTTTTGTGATTTGACTACCTAAATGAAAATGCACTAACTTTAAACAATCGCGCATTTTATATTTTTCTAATATATCGAGAGCGTCTAAAATTTCGCTTGATGATAATCCAAATTTGCTAACATCGCCGCCGCTATCTTCCCACTTACCGCTACCAGAGCTTGCGAGTTTGATTCTAATCCCTAAGTTTGGCTTAACTTTCAATCGTCTGGCTATTGTTGCGATAAGTTTAAGTTCGTTAAGTTTCTCAACAACCAAAAATATTCTGCGACCCATCTTTTGTGCCAGCAGCGCCAGTTCAATATAGTCTTCATCTTTGTAGCCGTTACATATAATAATTGAGTCGCTGTCGGTATTAATTGCAATTACAGCATGCAATTCGGGCTTTGAGCCAGCTTCCAAGCCGATATTGAATTTTTTTCCGTGTGTAACAATTTCTTCAACAACGGGTTGCATCTGGTTTACTTTTATTGGATATATAATAAAAGTATCAGCTTTGTAGTTGTACTCTTTCCGGGCTTGCTGAAAACAACTTGCCATTTGTTCAATACGCATATCCAAAATATCTGGAAACCTGATGAGCATGGGGGTTGAAAGGTCTCGTAATTGAAGTTCATCAACCAATTCTTTAAGGTCAACCGGATGGTCGCCCTTTCTGGGAGTAACAACAACATTTCCTTTTTCATTTATCGAAAAATAGGGAGATCCCCAACCCTCAATGTTGTACAGCTCCATTGAGTCCTCAATTCTCCATTTTCTCATCTTCTATTCAGTTTTAAATTGGTTAAGTATTAAGATTTTGTTAGCTATGTTTTTACTGTATAAACAGCTCTATATTTAAAATAAACTCATTAAAAATAACAATTATTTAGCTTTGTTTGTTAAATCTCTCTAAAATACTTTCGTCCTCAATCTCTTTTGAAAGTGATTCGATTGTGCTATAAGGTACTTCGAAAAGGTCAAGAACAAGTAAGCCGTCGAGGGCGTCATTAAATTTTGGATCGATATTGAAACCTATAATTTTTGCGTTAAGTTTTAGATATTTTTTTAGCAAAATAGGCATCTTGTTTTTATCCGGCTCAATATCACTTATATATTTGTCTATCAAAGTCATATCATCTTTTGCTTTTTCAAGAATGATATTTGTATCGAACTTCATATTTGGTTTAAAACGTGTTCGTGGCGTGATATATTTAGCCATACTTTCGTCGTAGTAGTATTCTTTAAGAAAGCTTGTAATCAAATCCTTACTAAATTTTGAAAATTGATTACTTATACTTACAGGTCCTATCAAATATCTATATTCGGGGTGTTTTAGTAGAAAATATAAAATTCCTTTCCATAATAGGAATAGTGGGAGTGGTTTACGTTGATATTTTTCGACAATAAACGAGCGACCCAACTCCAAGCTCTGTTCCATTATTGGCAACATCTCCGAGTCAATTTTGAAAAGTGCGCTCAGATAAAAACCGTCAATGCCGTATAGTTGTGTTATATCCTTGCCTCGACCAACACGGTATGCCCCAACAATATTAGAATCTTTCTCGTCCCAAATAAACAGGTGGTAGTAATACAAATCATACTCATCAATATCTATGCTTGAGTTGGTTCCTTCTCCAACGGCTCGGAAAGTAATTTCTCGTAAGCGTCCAATCTCTTTTAAGATATTTGGGATAAGACTACTTGGTGCGCAAAAAACAGTCATATCTCCACTTTGGAAAAGGAGATAATGTTTTCTAACCTGTTCAACTTCAGCTATCTGCATCTCCATTGGAATAGGCTCAACAATCTGCTCTGGAGTTTTTGATCTGCCTAAACGTGGGACAAAGAATTTTTTCACATCTATCTTATTGTCTAAAGCGTAAGTCCTTGCACGTAAATATCGTCCATACTTTTCGTTATCAGCAAAATCTTCTGTCTCTTTTGGCAAGATAGGGCTTCCTATCCTTATCTGAATATTACTGTTTCGTTTTGAAATCAAATCTCCGGCAGAGCCCAATATTGGAGACATTGAACCAATAAGATGGAATAGATTTCCGCTGGAACCGCTGATATGTATTGGAATAACAGGAAGATCCACGTTCCTAATGAACTTTAAGTACTCTTCACGCCAACGTCTATCTGTAATGCCTTTGGTGTCAATACTATATGTGCTTACTCCTCCTGCTGGAAATATACATAGTGGATGCCCTTTGCTGAGGTGCGAAAGAGCATGCCTTATTTGTCCAATTGAGCTGATAAACGGATTGACATTTTTCCCGGCGCTAAATTGAATTAGGTAATCTTTTATAATAGTCACCTTGTTTATTAAATCGGTAGCAAAAATTTTTATATCAGGGCGTTTATTTGCCAATGTGTTTATCAATAGCAGTGCATCTATACCACCAAAGGGGTGATTGCTAACAACAATAAAACTTCCTGATTCAGGAATATTATCAAGCTCTTTTTCTGCAATTACGATATTTAATCCTAATTCATCTAAAGTATTTTTAATAAGTTTTTCGCTGTTGTGACTCTCAATTTTCTCGTTAGGGTGGACGTCAATGATAAAACGAAATATTCTTTTTAATAAAGCTCTTGCCATTGTTCTTGATTAAGTTAAAGTGTTTAACAACTGGATTAACAAAAAAATTAGTTAATTGTTTCGCTGTCAGCTTGTTCAAAATTGTCTTGTAAGTCGGTTTTTAAATCAAACAAAGCCTCCATCTGTTCCTCAAGGTTTATAAAATTAAGAACGGTATCTTCGCGTTCAGTAATGGTGTTGTCGGTACAAATTACAGTCCTTGACTTGAATTTATTTAAAATAACCGTGTCGTGTGTTGCCATAATCACTGTAGTTCCCTCGTTTTTCAAATCTATGAGCAAATTCATAATATTTTCAGACGTGTCAACATCGAGGTTTCCTGTAGGTTCGTCGGCAAGTATAAGATCTGGGTTATTCAGAATAGCTCTTGCTATTACAACGCTTTGCTGCTCACCTCCAGATAGTTCATGAGGCATTTTGTACCCTTTAAAATTTAGTCCTACACGTTCAAGAACCTCATTTATACGTTTGTCGATAAGTTTCTTTTTCGTCCAGCCTGTCGCTTTTAACACAAACGATAGATTATCATATACCGTTCTGTCTGTAAGTAGTTGAAAATCTTGAAAAACAAACCCCATTTTCCTTCTCAAATATGGAATCTCTTTTCTTTTTAATTTATCAATTCTATAACCGCAAACTGTTCCTGTGCCAGATTTTAATGGAATTTCGCCATACAAAGCCTTAAGTAATGTTGATTTACCTGAGCCAGTTTTTCCGATTATATATAAAAGTTCGCCTTTTTTTACCGTTAAATTGACATTCCGTAAAACCGAATACTCTTTGTGAGAGATGTCAACACTGTTTAATTCGCAAATTATATCCATTTATCCTCTTTTTTGGCAAATATATCAATAAAACAAACCTTTACAAACCATTTTAACTGTTTATTTCTTTTGGATAACATGTGCTATTTTTTTTAGACAAATTTAGATAATGTTTGTTATATTTGAGCGTTTTAGTGCAAAACCGAATATGTACTTTATAAATAGATATAATACTCATTCGTGTTGTACCAGTTGTAATTTTATAAAAGTCCAATCTTTTATAAAATTTTACAATGGTAAATACCGATGTAACAAATACATAGTCCAAAAGAGCGATAGCGAAGTTTGGACTATGGTATATGTGCTATCGGTATAATTTGCCTTAATATGCAATATTTTTATAAATAAAACTTCAAAAAAACACTTGATAAAAAGCGAATATGACAACAACTCAAAAGAACCCCATTTTTGCGATCAAGAATCTGCTTTTGTTAATAACCTTTTTTATTTATCCCATTACAGTCGTTTTTTCGCAAGACTATAGCTTAACGTTTGATTCTGAACGTGATTACAAAGAGGGATTGCGACTTTTTAATGAAAAGCGTTACGCCTCAGCACAGCAATATTTTGACAGGCTTAGTGACCGTGAACAAAGAGTTGGGTTCAATGATATTTCATCAGATGCCGAATATTTCGGGGCAATTTGTGCAATAGAACTACATAATAAAGATGCCGCAGCCCGTATTTTAAGATATATTGAAAATCATCCGGGCAGTCCAAGAATAATGATGGCACATTTCCAAATGGGACGACATTTATACAGATTGAAAGACTACTCAGGTGCAGCAAAATGGTTCGATAAGGTTACACGTCAAGATTTGGTTGATGATCAGTTAGCCGAATTTTATTTTAAAAAAGGATACTGCGCATATATGACAGAAAACTTTGTTTTGGCAAGCCGAATGTTTTATGAACTCGTAGATAAACCAAAATCAGATTTTTACGAACCAGCCCTCTATTATTATTCACATCTTGAGTACGAAAAGAAAAATTATCAAACAGCGTTGCAAGGATTTGAGAAACTAACTGAAAGCAAGGTGTTTGGTAAACTTATGCCATATTATATTGCTCAAATATATTTTCTACAGCAACGATATAAAGATGTGATTGATTACGTGCCGCAACATATTGATAATGTCGTTGATGAACGAGTGCCCGAGTTGAAGCGGACTGTTGGAGAGTCACATTTTAGATTGGAAAATTTTGATAGCGCAGTACACTATTTAGAACAATATAAAGAGGTCGCTGAAAGTTTTGAAAGATACGATATTTACCAACTTGGATTTGCCTATTATAAAATCGGGAATTATGAACAAGCCGCAAAAAATTTAAGTATGGTAACAAACACAACCGATTCGTTATCGCAAAATGCTTATTATCACATAGGAGACTGCTATTTGAAGCTAAATGACAAAAAAAATGCTCATTTGGCTTTTGGAAATGCTTGGCGTATGCCGTTCTTTAAAAATATTCAAGAAGATGCATTGTTTAATTATGCAAAACTAACTTACGAGCTTAGCTATGCTCCATTCAATGAGACAATTAAAAATTTTGAAACCTATCTTGAAATGTTTCCAAACTCGGAGCGTAGAAACGAGATATACGACTATTTAGTAAAAGTATATTTAACTGGACGAAACTACAGAGAGGCGCTTGCTTCATTAGATAGGATAAAAGACTCGAACAGGATACTCGATAATGCCCGACAGCGTACCACATTCTATTATGGTATTGAGTTGTTTACTAATCAGAATCTTAACGAAGCTGCAAAAATGTTAGAGAAGTCAATTGCGTCAAGGGGAGATGACCATAAAATGAGAGCAATGACAAGTTATTGGTTAGCAGAGGTTTACAATCGTCAAAATAAACACGACTCAGCGTTAAGTTCGTACAATCAATTTCTTACAACGCCTGGTGCATATAATACCAAAGAGTACAGATTAGCAAACTATAACATTGGTTATATCTACTTTAATCAAAAAGAGTACAACAATGCAATCCATTGGCTAAAACAGTTTGTCGAAAGACCTATTGACGATAAAAGATTTGAAATTGATGCTTATTTGAGAATTGGAGATAGCTATTTTGCGCAAAAACAGTATTCTCTTTCAGTTGAAAATTATGAGAAAGCTATTATTGCAAGCGATAGTTTAAGCGAATATGCTCATTTTCAGAAGGGTATATCTTATGGGTTGATTGAAAAACAGAACGAAAAAATAGAAACACTAAACTATTTTTACTCAAACAATAGGTCAATTTATGCTGATGTTGCAATCTACGAAATAGCCAAAGCCTATACACGCTTAGGCAACAACGAGAAAGCAATCGAGTCGTATCAACACATTGTAAATTCGTTTCCCAACAGTCTGTTAAACGTAAAATCGCAGTTGCAAAGCGGACTTTTAGCTTTTAATGCTGGAGAAAATCAACGTGCGGTAAACTATTTAAAACGTGTCATAGAGAATTATCCCACAACTCCCGAAGCTAATGAAGCTGCTTCAACACTGAAAAATGTCTATATAGAAATGAACGATGTTGACAGCTATTTTTCCTATGCAAAAGATATTAATCGAGATTTGAGCGCAACTGAAAAAGATTCATTAACATTTATAACAGCCGAAAAAGCTTATTTGTCAAATGATTATGACAAAGCAATATCAATGTTGACCGACTATTCTAAAAAATATCCCAACGGGAAGTTTCTGTCAAATTCCGAGTTTTACAGAGGAATGTGTGCAATAAAAATTAAGGATACAACAATGGCAATAACCGCCTTTACTAAGGTTGCAGAACTTCCAAGAAATATTTATTCAGTGCTTGCCGTAACAGAATTGTCAAGACTTTGCTACAGGAAAGGCGATTACGCTTTAGCCATTAAATCATATGAAAAATTGATAGAGATAGCCGATGCAGAAGAGCTTTTTGCTGAGGGACATATCGGAATAATGCGTAGTAATTGTAAGCTTAACAACTGGGATAGAGTTCCCGAAGCGGCAGAAAATGTTTTAAAATTGCCAGGTGTATCACAAGAGGTCCAAATCGAAGCTATTTATTCTAAAGCCAAAGCATTATACGCTGTAAATGACTACGCAAATGCTTTGATAGATTTTAAGCAATTGCAGTCAAATACAAGAACCCCAGAAGGGGCAGAGGCAAGGTACATGGTAGCGCAAATATTGCAAAAAACAGGAAAACCCGATGACGCTGAAAAAGCAATTCTCGATTATATAAAAGTCTCAACGCCTCATTATAAGTGGTTAGGTGAGAGCTTCCTACTATTAGCGACAATTTTGAAAGATAAAGGCGATAATTTTCAAGCAAAAGCATATTTACAAAGTCTTTTGGATAGTTATCCCGATGATGACGATGGAGTAAAATCCCGTGCTGAAGAGATACTAAGCTCAATATCAACAGTTGAAAATGAGCCCTTTGAGAAACAAGGCGAAAGCAATTAACAATTAACAATTAGCAATTAACAATAGTACTACAGATGACACTGATTAAACGGATTTTCATAGATTATTTAAGTAAAGGCGATATAAAACGAGCATGCCAACCTAAGCGTGACACCCAGAAGCATGACTATAAAGCATGTGAGTTCCATACGTCCTTAGACCGAAAAAATTATAGACGTATGAATGTTTGCATAAAGCCATTAATAATAAGCGTACTGCTCTCAGCAACTCTCTATACGTCAACACAAGCCCAAGAGCCCCAAAAAGAACATACTAAAGAGGTAGTGGTTGAGAAAGAGTATGAACCCGTTGTTCGTGAAGCCGAACGCATTACGTTACTGCCTGAGTTTGAGGATACTGCAAAAGTGCAAATCAATTTTGATTACAATATACAATCATCGGCTATGTTCGGGAAATTTGCGCCACGAGCAATCAAACCATCTAAGCTTATGGGAGAGCCAATTTATCCAATCGAACATGCATATCTTTTGTTGGGAGCGGGAAATTATCTTTCGGGGATTGGTCAGTTAAGAGTAAATTCGTTAAGAAATCAAGAGTATCAATGGTTTGCAGGAGCCGATTTTTTGGGCTCATTCGGAAAAATCAAAGATCAGTGGAATAGAGATGTCAAAATTACTTCCACAGATACGGAAGTGTTGGCAAACGGAAAAAAGTTTTTTAAACGCTCAGCGCTCGAGGGCAATATACAGTTCGATAACAATAGATGTAACTACTATGGACAAGCAGTTTCTCCCGATGTAATTGTCATTCCACAAACGCTTCAGATAGATGATTACCAATCTGTTACACGCTTCAAAGCCGATATATCGCTCTATAGTTTTGATCGAAGCAGCAAGAATGCCAATTTTACGACAACATTAACATTTAATCATTTACAGGCAGAAAACAGCGTGGTTGAGGATAAATTTGCTCTTAACGTATATGTTGATAAATATTACGATAAGCAGTTTCTTGGCATGGAGGCAAAATTCAAATACATTATTAATGAAAATCTGCCTGACACCATAAGTAACTTTTTCATTGATTTCAATCCTTGGTTAGGATTATTTGGGAAAACGTGGCGTATCCAAGTGGGGGTCAACTCTACCTACGATGAACATATCACAAAATACTTTTTATATCCTAATGTTAAACTGCACTACAACATTGCAGCGTTTTTCTTGGTGCCTTATGTCGAGGTAACAGGCAATTACCAACTAAACACATTTGAGCGAATTGTTGCTGAAAACTTTTTTATCAATCCACAGTTGTCGGTCGAACCTACAAACAATAAATTGATTGTTAACGGTGGGATAAGAGGTATGGTTAGCAGTCGCTTAGGTTTTAATGCTAATGCAACATATCAGAAAACAGCAAATCACTATTTTTACGTGCCCGATACGACAGACCTTAGTGGACGATTTTTTACAGTTGAATACGACAATATGTCAACTTTTTCAGTCGGTGGCGAACTCTCTTGGAAGCAGTCTGACCAACTAAATATTATTTTGCGTGGGCAATATTCGACTTATACACTCGATTCACTTGCAGCGCCCTGGCATTTACCACGTATTGTAGCAGACTTAACCGTTCGATATCGTTTAATAGAAAAACTAACTCTCTCTACTGACCTGTTTTTCCGTGGTGAAAGAACAGTTAAGAAATATGACGGCGCTCAGGGAGTTTTAGATCCTTTAGTTGATTTAAACCTAATGGCAGAGTATCAGCTAAACCGTATTTTCGGGTTTTTCGTTAAAGGGTGCAATATTCTTAATCGCCGTCAGTATGTATATGACAACTATCAAATGCACCGATTGCATATTTTGGCAGGAGTTAAGATACTATTTTAGTTGAAAGTTAAAAGCGTTGGGCTGAGCGAAGTCGAAGTGTCGAAGTGTTGACATACTACGCTCAGTGCACTGCTTTTTACTTTTAACCTTTAACTCAATTATGGTTTTTGATTCAAGAAATTAACCCGTTTTTCAATGCAAAAGCAACAACGCCAACAATAGTTTTACAATTGAGTTTATGTTTGATGTTTTCTTTATGGCTTTCTATGGTAGGTATAGCAATGTTAAGCATTTCGGAAATTTCTTTAGCAATATGTCCTTTGGCAAGCAAATCTATAATTTCAATTTCACGTTAGCTTAAATTCCATGGTTTTTGGGGATTATTGGCTGGATTCGTTTCTGAAAACCAGTCCATCAATGTGTTTTTTGGAATGGTTTCGCCCAGAAAAAATCCGTCTCCTTTCATTATCAGTTCAATAACGATGTTCAATTGTTCAATAGAAGTATCTTTAGCAATGTAAGCCGAAACGCCTTTTTGAAGAGATTTGACAATAAAATGTATGTTTTTATGTTGTGAAAGAATAATGATTTTAATTTTAGGATTTATAGATAAAATGGGTTTAACTAAATCTAATCCATCGCTTTCGGTTTCGAGCGAGATATCCAATATAACGACATCAGTTTGAGCTAGTTCTTTGCTTTTTAATGCTGATTTGGAGCTTTTAGCGCAACCGATTATCGTTATATTATTATTCTCGGACAAAAGAAATTTCAGTCCCGCCAAATGAATTTCGGAATCGTCAATTAAGAATATTTTAAATGGATTCATAAGTGTCCTTACCTTTTAAAGGATTTTTTGAACTGTGAAAGTAATTATTGTTTTTGTATTTTTAATACTCTCGGCAAAGATTTTACCATTATTTTTCTTTACGAATTCTTCACAAAGTATTAAACCTAGTCCTGTACCTTGTTCGCCGTGAGTGCCCTGTTTTTTGAGTTTACTCTCTAATTTGAAAAGTTTTTCCACTTCATTTTGCTCCATGCCCACTCCAAAATCGGTTACGCTTACGGCTACCTCATTGTTTTTTTCATCGGTGGCAATGATAATTTCGCCACTTTCAAACGAAAACTTGATCGCATTGCTGATTAAGTTTCGTAGCACCACTTCTATCATATTTTTATCCGCAAAAACATCGGTCGATTTGCAATCGGTGGTTTTTATCACGACTTTTTTAAGTTTGATATCAGATTTCAGTTGTTCTTTCACGCTTTCAATAATTTCGCAAATATCAAATGCTTCGGGTTTTGTCGGAAAATCTTGCCGTTGCGCTACAGCCCAATAAAGCAGTTTTTCAATCAATTGATTATTGTTTTTTGCCGTATAGGCGAGTAACTGCAAAAATTCTCTGGCTTGTGTTTTGTCTAATGTCTCATAACGTTGATACAGTAAATCAGCCATTTTGCTCATTGAGCGTGATGGATTTAGTAAATCGTGTGAGATGATGGAGAAAAACTTGTTCCTTGTTTCCAATGCTTTTTGCAAATTTTCTTCTGAAATAATTAATCTTTCGTTTGCTTTTTGTAATTCAGCCGTTCGCTCTTTCACTGTAGTTTCCAATCGTAAATTTTCAGCTCGCCATTTTTTTATGTAAAACCTGATGTGCAAAAAAACCGGCAAAATAAATACTCCCACACACAATAAGATAAACCAACACGACACGAACCAAGGTTTTTGTATAAAAATAAGTATCTTGGTTGGTTTGTCTCTAAACTCACCAGACGGATTAGAGACTTCTGCCAAAAAAGTGTACTCGCCCCAGTGAAGATTGGTATATTTTGCCATTCGTGTTTCTGCATTTACGTAATGCCAATCACTGTCAAATCCTTTCAAACAATATCTGTATTTTAATGTTTTAGCATAGGTAAAATCGAGAGACGTGAATTTAACAGTAAAAGAGTTTTCAGAATATTTCAATGTGATTTTTTGCCCGTCGTTAATAGTCAGAAATCGTAGTGAGTCGTTTACAAAAAAATCGTACAAAAGAGTCGGAGATGCTTCCAATTTTTTCGAAAGGCTGTCGGGGTTAAATGTCGCCAAACCGCTGTAATCCTGCACCATACCGAGTACAGAATTGTTGCTTAATCCATCGCGGATGGATAAGTTTTGAAAACGTGTGTAGAAATCACTGTTTGCAAAAAAGGAATTTTCTCCTTGTGGGAAAACAAGTGGGGAAGTAAAAAATAAAAACACAAATATAAAACAGGCAGTAAAAACAAATTTTGACTCCTTGTGATAAATATTTACGGGGTTTTCCATACGCTTTTGATTTAAAAAATCTTAGCAGGATAATTTTATATCAATTGTAATTTTAAAATAGTCCAATCTTTTTAAAATTTTACAATTGTAAATGCCGATGTTACAGATACATAGTTCAAACGAACGATAGTGAAGTTTGGACTATAGTAGCTGTCCAATCGGTATTAGTTTTCATTGTTGACTAATACCGATAGTAAATATATTATGGTATAAACTTAATTATCATTTTTTGGACTATATATATGTTATATCGGCATTTGTCATTGTAAAATTTTATAAAAGGACCAACTGTTATAAAATAAAATTGGTATAAGATGCTATAAACAATACAAATGTATAGAATATTGTTTAAAATAGCGTGCTACTTTGTAAAATTCTTTTCGTAAAAAACAGGTAAAAGGTAGCTGTCCAATCTGTATTATTTCCAATGTGATGGAAATATAATGATTGATTTAAATTATTCATATTTTAATAAAATTAAAGTTAAAATAAATTATATTCAATTATATTTTGACAATATTAAAAAATAAATTATCTTTGTAACGTTATTAATTAAAAAAAATAAAAATATGTTACCTACATCTTGTCCGAGCTGTCAAGCACAGCTTAAAGTAATGGCTTTAAAATGTGAAAGTTGTCAGACAGAAGTAACCGGACTGTATGAGCTTCCTGTTCTGCTTCGTTTGTCAGAAGATGAATTGCTGTTTATTCTCCGCTTCGTTAAAAACAGCGGAAGTATTAAAGATATGTCGGCGGAGCTCAAACTGAGTTATCCAACCGTGCGAAATATGTTAAATGAAATCATTCAAAAAATTCATAATTATGAAAAAAAGAACTAATAATTGGAGTTTAATTTGGAATCCATTTACACGCATTGCCGGTTGGCAGGCTTTTGGTGTGGGAATAGTCATCGTGATTATTTCCGCTGTGCTGGCAAGTTACGGCAATCTGGTTTTTGATGGCGCTGTTGACGCTCATTTCGGAAGCAATGTCGGAGTTGCTAAATCGCTTATAATTACAGGTATAAGCCTGTTTTCAGTTGTGCTCGCAATGTACGTTGTTGGGATAATTATTTCCAAAAATTTTAGGTTTGTAGATATTTTGGGTACAATGACGCTCGCTCGTGCGCCATATCTCTTGTTAGCGGTATTAGCGCCGTTTGCTACTTTTCCTGATGTGGAGCAAATGCTTCAAAACCCGATGATTGTACTTGAATATCCCTCCATTATTATATTTGGACTGATTTCTTTACCAGTTCTTATTTGGTTTATTGCACTAATGTACAACGGATTAAAAATTTCTACAGGAGCAAAAGGCATGAAGCTAACGGTTGGCTTTATTATTGGAGTCGTTGTGGCTGAAATCACTTCTAAACTATTTATTCACTTAATCTTATAATAATTATGACACGTTTAATATCATTTTTTACAGTTTTGTTAATTGCGCTCCCCTCTTGTAATCAATCTACTCAAGATATTACAGGAAAATGGAGTGGTGCGTTAAATGTTCACGGAACACAGCTAAGGCTTGTTTTAAATATAGAAAAATCGGAAGCAGGCTACAAATCCACTATGGACAGTCCCGACCAGGGAGCTTATGGCATAGAGTGCAACGAAACAAGCTTTGCAAACAATGTGCTGAAAATAAAGATTAGTTCCATTGGAGCAAGTTATGAAGGCACGTTCAGAAACGATAGCGTTATCGGTACTTTTACTCAAATGGGAATGAAATTTCCGCTTGATTTGGGTCGTGATGAGAGTGAAAAGGCAGAGCTAAACCGCCCGCAAGAGCCAAAACCGCCATTTCCTTACTACACCGAAGATGTAAGGTTTGAAAACAAAAAAGATGGAAACACACTTGCAGGAACACTGACCTTGCCAAGCGAAACAGGAAGTTACCCTGTAGTTGTACTTATATCAGGCAGCGGACCACAAAACCGTGACGAGGAGCTATTGGGACACAAACCTTTTTTGGTACTTGCCGACTACTTGACCCGAAATGGAATAGGCGTACTACGCTACGATGACCGCGGAACAGCCGAATCGACAGGTGATTTCAACAAAGCAACAACGCTAGATTTGGCAAACGATGCCGAAAGTGCTGTAAGCTATCTGCTTGGTAGAAAAGAGGTTGACAAAACGAAAATTGGTTTAATGGGACACAGCGAGGGCGGAATTATCGCCCCGATAGTAGCTGCGCGAAACGAAAATGTTTCATTCATAGTTCTGCTTGCAGGAACAGGTGTGCGTGGTGACCAACTACTTTTAATGCAACAACGAGCTATATCTATGGCTTCGGGCTTACCAGAAACGATATTTTTAGAAAACGAAAAAATGAATATATCTCTATATGAGCATATTATCAACAGTTCCGACACGGTAAACCTGCGAGCCGAGTTAACTGAAATAATGGAAAATAGTTTCAGTAATAGTACAGTATTAACGGCACAAATGACTACTGAGCAAAAGGACGGACTGATAAAAGTAACTGTTAATCAACTTGTTTCGCCTTGGATGTACTATTTTATCAAGTATGATCCTTATCCTATATTGAAAAAAGTTAAATGTCCTACGTTGGCTCTTAATGGCACAAATGACTTGCAAGTTCCTGCAAACGAAAATCTCTCTGCAATTAGAAAAGCATTTGCCGAGAGCGGAAATAACAATCTTACAGTCATAGAGTTAGAGGGGTTAAATCATCTTTTTCAAGAGAGTAAAACAGGACTTCCTACCGAGTATGGCGAAATTGAGCAAACGTTCTCGCCTAAAGCGTTAGAGGAGATTTTGAAATGGATAAAAGAAACAATATCTCAAAGGGAGTAGCGTAAAAAAGAAAATCTTTTGAAAAATAGGGGTATATTTGTACATTACTTATTATATATCAAACGACACGACAAGAAGTGAAAGTAGATAAAAATCTAAAAAACAAGAAAGTAGAGCTTCTGCAATACTACCGTAGTCGTGCAGAAGAATTTTTAAGTGAAATCAAACTCACTTACGGAAATACTCAATATAAGAAACAAGCATCTGCTATTAATAAATCACTCATAGAAACAAAAGATATTTTGTTAGCAACACTTTTGCAGACAGCAGAAAACGAAAAGTGGTCGAATCTAGAAAAACTTGAAAGCGTTTTAATGATAACCTACACGAATTACATTGTAATGCTTGAGTCAAGAAACGATGTTTGGCACTATGAATATATGACATTTTCGAGGAGAATCGGCTAATTATGGGAGCCTTTTTGTAAACTATGTTTTGTTTATCCTATAAACAAGATTACTTTATTCATTCCACCATTGTTTTCCGATGTTAAAAAAAAGTTGTCTGATGAAATAGAGGTGTACATCGATAAATTGAAAATATCAAATAAAGAAAAAGAACAATTAAAGAAGTATTACTACAAAGTCTGGGGGCTTGTAACATCGGGAGAAATTAAACTTGAGTTGGATTTACATTTTATCTACAACAATCAAAAATTCGTTGTCGATTTTAAAAGTGGATTCGGTTCGAACGAAAAAGGAAATACAAACAGACTTCTACTCGTTGCCAGCGTTTATCAAAATCTTGAAGAAAATTACAGGTGTATGATTTTCGTAAGATCAGATGAAAACAATCATTATTTTCAAACACTTAAAAATTCGGGTATTTGGGACGCTTTCAGCGGAGCAGAGGCATATAATCAGATAAATTTATTTTCAGGATTTGATATTAAGAGTTGGATTGAGCGCAATGTTGACTGGGAGAATGATTTCAAAAAGGAAACCATGCAATTCTTAAAACAAAACAATCTTGACCAATACTTGATATGGTAATGTTACAGGAAGCAAGAAAATATCAGGCATTTTATACGAAATCGACCCCGATTGTCGATTATATGGTGCAACAGTTATCATTAAAACCAGATGATAAAATATTGGAACCATGCGGAGGCGATGGAGTGTTTGTCGAATCAATTGTCGAAGAGAATGAATATGCACACATAGATATTTACGAACTGAACGAAAAATCCATAAAAACACTGAACGAAAAATTTTTATATCTTCCCAATGTAAAGATAAAACATAGCGACACGCTTTTAGACGAAGAGTTAATATTTAGTTCCAGTTTTGGCGGAATTTATGATAAAATCATTGCCAATCCGCCTTATGGAGCGTGGCAGGAGTATGAAAAAAGAGATCTCCTTAAAAAACTGTTCCCCAATATTTATGCAAAAGAGACTTATGGTTTATTCCTTTACAGGTGCGTAGAACTATTAAAGGATAAAGGATTGCTTACATTCATAATCCCAGACACATATTTAAATCTGCACATGCACAAGGCGTTACGGAAGCATATTTTGCAGAAAACAAAAATCAAGGAACTTGCATTGTTTCCCTCCTCCTTTTTTCAGGGAGTAAATTTTGGATATGCAAATTTGTCCATAATCACATTAGAGAAATGTTTGCGCCAGAAGGAGTGTTTGAATAACAATTTCAGAATAATCAATGGATTCAGGAACGTGGAACAACTCTCGAACATTAATTCGGAAACCGATTTAAATACCAAAACATATCTTCAAAAAGATATTTATGCAAATCCCGACCATGCGTTTTTGATTTCCGATAATTTTGAGATTATTAACGCAATTAACAATTCAAAATTGAAGGTTGGAGATATAGCAAGTTGTGTAACAGGTTTTTATTCCGGAAATGATAAAACATTCTTACAAGTTAGTAGTCATGACTTGAAAAACGGAAAGAATTATTGTTTAGTTAATCAGAATTCGATTAATAGAGATTATCAAAATATTCCTAATATCCTTGAAGGAATTGAAGGAGAGAAACATTTCTTACCAATTGTTAAAGGTGGCAATGTAAAGTATTTGAAATCAGATGGTTGGTTTATGAATTGGAGCAAGGAAGCCGTAAAACACTATAAAACCAATAAAAAATCAAGATTTCAAAACCCGCAGTTCTATTTTAAATTTGGGATTGGTGTGCCAATGGTAAGTAGTAGCAGTATTACAGCATCGTTAATTGAAAATAAGTTATTTGACCAAAGTATAGTTGGTGTTTTTCCTAAAGATGAAAGCCTGACATATTACTTATTAGCATTTTTTAATTCACCAACTTGCAATAAATTTATTCGGACAATTAATCCGTCGGCAAATAATCCAGCCAATTATATCAAGAAAATTCCTTTTATCATTCCCGAAAAATCGATATTGGATTTGATAACCAAGAAAACGATTAAAATCATTGACTCCATTAGGCAATCGAGGAGCTATAATGAAAGCTACGAAACGGAAATTTGGAGGTTAATAGAAAATATCTATAAAATATAAATGTACGGGCTGAAATTTAACAAGTTCTGTCTTAGCTCCCTAAACTATCAGACAAGATTATAGAAAATAATTTGCGGATTTTGTATATTTGTTTCGTAAATTATACGTTAGGGCACATTTTAAGAATCGATTTTAAGAATCAACGACACTAAGTTTAATTATAAATTTGAAAATTATGAGACAATATTTTCTAGTTTTAATCATGATTATGTTAGGCTCTCAATTACATGCTGGGATTCTTGATTCACTTTCAATAGGATTAGGTGGTGGATATGACAGTTATAATACTTTGAGAGGAGAGATTTATTTAAAATCAAACAATAAATTATTTAATAGAAAAGCAGAGATAAAGGCAGGATTAAGTAATCGTTCCTATCAATTAAATTTTGATGGCGTTAAAAACTTAAATGCTCAATCATTTGGATTGTTTGGTGATATTACAATCTATCCTTTTAACAAGGGATTATTTACTGGTCTAAGATGGGAGTTAATTAATTTCAACTGGTTGACTTCTGAATCGAAAATAAAGGTTGAAAATGAAAGGAATTACTCACCAACATCTCTTTATACGGGAACTTGTATTTTTTTTCAAATTGGATATAATTTTCAACTTTCTGACAAAATTGGTCTTAAATTATATGGCCAACCAGGATTCCAACAATTTAAAATAACAAATGGGTCATCTTCTGCTGGAAGTTATGTTCAGGTACCTTCAACTAGCGATTTGATTACTGAAGACCATTATGAGTTTATTTATAATATCAATGTAAGTTTCGAATTTAGGATAAAATAAAAACGTGCCATAACACGCGGTATAAAAAATTGCCGGTTCAGTGGTTATTCAAGGGTTGTAGCCCGCTTCAACTTTTGTGTAACTTGATAAGAAATCGCCCGCAATCGGCAACTTTTTATACCGCCGTCCGTTGCAGACAACAACAGATATATCTTTTAAATATGAAATTAACTGAAAAACAAATAGAAGAAATTGCTGAAAACTTAGATTGTGGCTTGCGATGCTTTTACAATCTTAAAACAGGCGAGATTAAGACAATACTCAATTTCGACTCTTGGGCTGGAGCCGACGAGGAACCATGGCAAGAAGAATTAAACGAAATAGAGGATAATTGGAAAGATTATTTTGAATTCGAAGGATTTGAATCTTTTGAATCTTTTAAAATAATGGCTGATTTTGCAGATAGAGTTGAGGATAATGAAATACGAAAGAAATTAATCTATGCTTTGAATGGGCCAAAACCATTCCGAAACTTCAAGTGGCAGATTGATAATTCAGGTGAGGTTCGTGAGCAATGGTTTGACTATAAAAAAATGCGTTATATTCGGTGGGTTAAAGAGCAGATTGATTTAGACAATTATACAAATTCTAATTTTAATAAAGGCGGTTAAACCTCCATCAGTATTAGAATAATCAACACATCCATATATCCAGCTATAAATAAATGTTATCGATAAACCGTAAATTTTTCTTGAGAACGGCAGTTAATAATCCTCCCGTAGGGTGGCGCTCAATGCGTGTCTGTGCGTTAACACCGTTTGGATAGCTACTAAAGTCCAAATTTCACTTCAGCGACCAACTGCACCGTCCCGCGCCCGGTACCGCGCACAGCGCAACTTCTACTATTTTTGTCATGTACCAAGATTTTATAATTTTAAAAATATTGGACTATTATTAAATTACAATTGGTATTACAAATGCACTTTGATAATTGCTAATTGTTGATTGACAGAGCCTATGCAATATTTCTCTCTTTTTTTATAATATCGTATGCCTGATTTATTTTCACAAATTTTTCATTGGCTGCATTTTTAAAATCTTTACCCAAATATTCAACCTTATCGGGATGATATTTTACAGCCATTTTCCTATATGCTTTTTTGATCTCTTCTTCACTTGCAGATGGCGTTATTTCTAACATCTCATAAGCCCAGTTATTATCAGGAATAAATGTTGATTTCGCCGATTTAAACTCCTCATTTGATAGTCCTAATAATTGCGCAATATGTTTTAAAAAATCTAACTCTGCTTGCGTAACCGCTCCATCAGCTTGAGATACTCCAAACAAATAATTAAAAAGTTGCAACCTTGAATATTTATCCATATTTGTTCTGATCTGTCGGCAAACATCATCTACCGGGATATTTTGCTTCAACAAATCGCGCAACATTAAAATAGCCTCTTGCGCCTCCTCTGCTCCAAAGGCTTTTACAAAAAAGTTTTTTACGTAATTAAGTTCTCCTTTGGTAACCTTGCCATCGGCTTTCATTACAGCCGATGTCAAAACCAACAAGGAAACAATAAAACCACCAGGAGTTGTTTTAGTCGTTTTGGGTTGACTTTTATAAACTTCACTTTGTGAGTCTATTACAGACCCTATAATAAATCCGGCAATGGCGCCTAAGGGACCGCCAAGAACCCAACCAAGTCCGCCGCCTATCCATTTTGAGAATTTTCCCATAGCTTATCGTGAATTTGTAATACTTGATTGATTATCATATCGTTATTGTTGTTGTAGATAAAAAAATCGGCAAGTTTTTTTCTCGTTTCGTCATCGGTTTGATTTTGGATTCTCTCTAAAACCTGCTGTTTGTTGATTTTATCACGCCTTATGGTTCGCTCTATTCTGATTTGCTCATCAGCCATAACAACAATATTTTTATCCAATTGTTTATAAATTCCGCTTTCAAAAAGAATTGCCGACTCGTTAATAACGTACGGACTCTTCTGCTCGTTAGCCCATTTTTCAAAATCGTTAATAACTACTGGATGAACTATTGAATTTAATATTTTTAATTTATCTTGATTTGTAAAAACTTCATTAGCAAGGAATTGTCTATTGATAGAGTAATCGTTTAATATTGCTTGTTGCCCAAAAATCTCTACTAATTTTGTTCTTATTTCTTCACTATGCGACATTAAATACTTTGCTTTTGTGTCGGAAAAATAGACAGGAATACCAATTGTTTGAAAGACCTTGGCTACGGTCGTTTTTCCACTTCCGATTCCACCTGTTAATCCAACGCGAATCATTTTTTTTCGCCAATTAAATATTTTACTTCTCTTGGATGATATGTAACGTTTCTAACATGTTCGGGTAGCTCAATCAATTCAACCCTTATTTTTTCATTTATATCTCTTGAGCTCATTTGATTGTAATCGACAATAGCTGTAAAACTATTTGCTGTGATATTTTCATACTTATCAATTGCAATCCGATATGTAACTGTAGTTTGGTCGGGGAAAAGCATTATATTAAATCTATCGGGGGCATTAAGAACTTTAATAGCCAATTTTATTGTGGCTTCTGTAAACTTTTCTGCATCTACACTAATTTTAACCTCTGGTTGTTCGCAAATAAACACCCCGTTATCGTCAAGGTTTACAGTAAAGTTAGTTAAGGAGTTTATTTTTTCAATTTTAATATGCTGAGTCCTAATTTTTTTAACTGTATCCATAACATTCTGTGGACCACCAACTTCTACACTATCGGGGGTTATTTTTATATTCCCTTTTTGCCAAAATTGCGGTTGGAATGACAGTTCTCCTTTGAAGCTTACTGGCAACTTTTTGAAGACAATTATTGAAAACGAGGCGCTTATAGTTCGTGGATAGATGTCGAGTATCGTAAATTCGCTTCCATAATACTGTTCCATCTGTTTTTGAGCAAGCTGGGTAATTATTTGGAACGAAAACTCCTTGCTAACTTTTTGATTTGAAAAGTATTGTTTGATATCGAACTTAAAAGGCACACTGCTTGATGTGATTTTGTGACGCAGAATAGAAAAGCCTCGTCCCGAAGCTTGTATGGTCAGATTTTTTGGTAATGGTTGGTTGCTTTTAAATTCGCGTGGAACACCTACAAAACTAACAGGGATATCTAACTCGGTAACATAGTCTTTAGAGAGTGCATTTAAAAACCAAAGGGTTCCACTTATAATAAGGAAGAATATGAAAATAAAGATACGATTATCGGCATGTCTTATTCGTATTCTAAGTTTGTAATAACGACGTTTTAAGCTCTCTTTCTTTTTCATTTCTTGTTTGCAATATCTCGATTAATTTCTCAATTTTATTGCGGTCTTGATCGACTTTCTTGGCAGGTTACTTTTGCAATTCTTTTAACTTGGTTTCTAATTCATCTATTACATATTGTTCAAATTCTGTATTAAAATCTATCTTAAACTGATTTTTATACAAATCTATCAATTGTTGCAGTTCGTGTTCTTTTTTCGAAATAAAATAATAATCTGCTAACCTAAACAAAGCAAAGGGATAACCATAAAATACAACTCCTGATATGCGAGGAAAATTATTCTCTTTAATGTTTCTGTAACAATTAAAGTTTTTTTCATCTTTGAAAAGTTGTTCAAGTTTGGAAACATCTAACTGATACTCAGTATCTTTTGTTTTAACTGGTGTCAATTTTGAAACAAGTCCACAATTTTGAAAATACTCATTTAGACCGCCGTAAAAAGTTGTATCTGGTGCAGCATTGGTAAAATAAATTGGGCGTTCTGCAAAATTATCTTCAACTATCTGTAAAAGCATGGCACGCTGTGGACTTAGCAATGTTCTTCTTGTTTTTTCTTCCCCTTCAACTTTTGAGTGCATGCGCCACGATTGTAGATCAGGTGCAACAGCCCATTCCAACTTAAAATCTTCGGACAACCCAAACTTTAACCTATCTGACTGCGAAATTTCTATGTCAACGGTTGTCTCTCGCCATTTATACGGACGGATATCCATTATTTGCATCTCTGTAAGTTCTATATTTACTTTTTTAAAAACGCCTTTCAATCCGTTTTTTATAAAATTAACATACCAGGGTCTATCTATATAAGCAATAGGCATTACAGATATATCTGTTCTAAAATTCTCGCAAATTTGCAAATAGGAACAAACGTTAAAATCTGCATCCCCACCAGCAAAAAGGATTGCATTTTCACTGCAACTCATCAAGTAATTTCTACCATATTCTATCAGCCAATCGGGTAAAGCGCCTTTTTTGAAAGCAAGTTCATAATAATATTTTACTTTCTCTGCATTATAATTTCGCATTTCATTCATGGCAACGGAGCCACATTCTGCCGAATAGAAATATTTAGCGTCTCCATAGTTTGGATTTAGCTCAATGGCTTTGTCAAGAAATTTAAAAATTTGTTCTGAAAACGCAAAATCATAACCTTTCAGAGGTCGGCTATCATAAGCATTATAATGATTAAACCAACCCAAATAGTAGTAAATCTCGGCATCATCGGGTGATTGTTCAAGCGCCTGTTCTAACAAGATAATAGCTTCATTGTAATGCTCAGACTTAAATTCCTTTAATGCCTGTTCTTTCAAGGATAATTCTTGCGAAAAAACTGTCACCGAAATAATCGTTGCAATCAATAATAAAAGAGGTTTGTTCATATTTTACAAGTCTTTATTATTTGCTTCATTTACTTGCAGTTATTCCATCATGCAAGTTCAAATAGTAAATGTAATACGAAGTAAAAAAAGATAGAAAGATGTCCCCTCTCTATCTTTTAAATCAAAAATTTTACTTTTGCTGTGCAATATCCGAATTATCTTTCACTATACCCGCTTTTTCAACCTTAATGCGTACATTATCAGCTATTTCGAGTATAACAGTTGTTTCGCTAACTTCAGCTATTTTACCGTAAATTCCGCCGACAGTTAAAACTCTATCGCCTTTTTTAAGAGAATCTCGAAAATTACGAACCTCTTTTTGTCGTTTCATTTGTGGGCGTATCATGAAAAAATAGAAAATCACGATAACTAATAGTAACGGAATTAAAGCTCCGAAACCGCCGGACTCTCCGTTTGGAGATGCCATTAATAAAATATTCATCATAAAGCTTTGTGTATTAATTTGGTACAATAATATTTGCAATAACAGTTAATGTTAAAGAACCTGGTTGTGCATTTGTAAGCAATGTAACAGTTTTCATTTGTTTGCCCTCGCGACCGGAGCTTGCAAAAGCGACTTCAACCTTACCGGTTTTTCCAGGAGCAATTGGTTCTTTAGAAAACTTTGGAACGGTACATCCACATGCTGCATTCGCTGCTCCTATTACCAGATCAGCGTTTCCTGTGTTTTTTAGTTCAAATTCATGAATTACGTTTTCCCCTTGAATTATAACGCCAAAATCGAAAGTAACGCCACCTTTCGATATCACTTCAATTGCAGGCATTCTAACACTGTTATCAACACCTTCAGCTGATATTGGGTTTTTTACCATAGTGGCGTCAACTTTTTTATCATTGCCACCACCACAGGAAGTAAGAAGTATTGTCGCGAAAATTGAAATAATAAAAAGAATCTGTTTCATAAGTTAAAAGTTAAAAGTTTGTAAAGTAGAGACAGGGCATACCCTGTCTCTACAAAAATTAATTATTCATCGTCTCGCTCGTTTGGAGAAGAATTTAGTAATCCTGTTCCTCTCTTTTTTATTAAACCTTTCTCGGTTAAATAACTAACGGCTTTTTCTAGTATGCCGTTTACAAAAATATGACTTTTTTCTGTACTGTAAAATTTTGCCATATCAATATATTCATTCAAAGTAACAGGAACGGGTAAAAGAGGGAAACTAATCAACTCTGTTATTGCAAGTTCAATAATTGTCCTATCAATCAAGGCTATTCGTTCATTTTCCCAGCTTTCTGATAGTTCGGATATTATTTGTTGGCTACGTTCGTGATTTGCTATTGTATTACGGAACAGCGTTTTTACAAACTCTTTGTCATCTTTGGTTTTATATAGTGGAAACAACTTGTTGTTATGACTTTTCGACGCTTTCATTCGTTGAACAGTTCTTATGTTCATACTTAAAACAAGCTCAATATCATCGTTCCAATATATTGACATCTCCTCTAATAGTTGATACAAATCTTCGTTGTCGGGAAAAATCTGCTCTAAAATATAGTAAACTATCTGTTTATCGTGACTATACGAACTGGCAGGATTTTTCATATAATCCTCATAAACATCTGACTCAACTAAAGTGTTATAAACTAATTTAATGATATTGGAGTGGTCTTTCCAAATCATATTATTAGTTTCAATAAATTGTTTAATCTCTTCGATATTTTCTAAATCGGCAATTACTCTGTTTTCAACAAAACGCAAATTTGGGTTAAGATCCTCCTCAGAAGCCAACAGCTTGCCTTTACGCAACTCTATAATATGGTTTGCAAAGTCTCTAACTTCAACAATCAAAGAGAAAAATGCCAAATAAAGATCATAAAACTTTTGAATACTGTTATTTAATTCATTTTCAAAAAACTGTACAGTACCTCCTTCAGAATTAAAATATGCATATGCAATATGCATTGTTTTTATTCTTAGTAATCGTCTGCTAATCATCTTTACAAGTTATGTTTTGTATTTCCATTATATTAAAACACTACTAATAGAAATTCAGGATGCAAAAGTATCAAAAATTATGTTATTTCTACTATAAATTAGAAATTAGAAATTAGAAGTTATAAGTGGAGACAGAAATGGAACACAGATAACATGGATTAAACGGATAATCACAGATTTAATCGCAGATTATTAGTTGAAAGCCATTGGAGGCTTCGCTTATAATATTAATACTCATTTAGATTTCGATTAGTGACCGTGTTACGTCGGCTAAGCCTGTCGAAGCCAACGTTATAGATTATAGGAAGCCAACGTTGTATGGTCACTTCGACAAGTTCAGTGACCGTGTTACGTCGGCTAAGCCTGTCGAAGCCAACGGTTATAGGTTATCGGAAACCTGTGTTGTATGGTCACTTCGACAAGTTCAGTGACCGAGCGCCGTTTACAATTACTGTAACAAAAGTGCGAAATTATATTTTTTAGCTTACAAAACATACTTTTTTAGCTTTTTCAAAGTTATCTATTCTTAAATAAAATTAAAACCTATAAATTTGCAAACCCTTAAAATCAAACTAAAATGCGAATAACCTTAACAGCGCTCTTTCTATTTACATTTAGTACAATTTATTCTCAAAAATTCACAATCAGTGGATTTGTTAGTGACAAGGAGACAGGAGAAAAACTTATCGGAGCAAATGTTTACGACGCTAACACCTACAAAGGTACAGTAACTAACAATTATGGATTTTACTCCTTAACAACCGATGAAAAGAGGATAAAACTGACTTTTTCAATGGTTGGTTATACCACATATCAGGACAGTATAACGCTTAACAAAAACATGCAAATCGATATAAACCTAAAACCCTCAATTGAACTTGGCGAAGTTGTTGTTGTTGGCAATGTGGTGGAAAGCAATGTTAGAAATACCCAAATGGGTTTAATTGATGTTCCTGTAAAAGTTGTAGCAAACTTGCCTGCACTATTAGGAGAAGTTGATATAATAAAATCCATTCAACTGCTACCGGGCGTTCAATCGGGTTCGGAAGGCATGAGTGGAATGTATGTTCGAGGAGGTGGTCCTGACCAGAATCTTATACTTTTAGACGGTGTCCCTGTTTATAATGTAAACCACTTATTTGGATTTTTCTCGGTGTTCAACTCCGATGCTATCCAAAATGTAAAACTTATAAAAGGTGGATTCCCAGCACGTTATGGAGGACGATTATCGTCCGTGCTCGATATTTCTATGAAAGAGGGAAATAAAAAGAAAATTAAGGGAATAGGAAGCATCGGATTAATATCATCGAAACTATCTATAGATGGTCCAATTGGCGAAAAAACAACTTTTATCGTTTCAGGAAGACGAACTTATCTTGATGTAATTTCATACCCGTTTGTAAAAATGTTCCAAGCTTTAGAGGGTATGGACAAATTGACGGCAGGCTACTTTTTTCATGATTTGAATGCTAAAATAAATCACAAACTGTCAAACAAAAGTCACTTATATTTAAGCACTTACGCTGGTAAAGATAAGTTTTATATGAAGATGGAGGATAAATATGTATATGAATATTATAACGATCAAACCGGCGAAACGATAATACGTGAAGTTAAAGATAAAAACAAAGCTCAACTTTGGTGGGGAAACATAACTACTGCTCTACGTTGGAACTATCTGTTTAACGACAAGCTTTTTTCCAACACCACAGCAACATTTAGTCGTTATAAAATGTTTGTAGGAAATGAAATGGAGTATGACGACGAAAAAGATATTATCGAATACTCATCTGGGATAATGGACTATGGTCTAAAAGTTGATTTTGACTACTATCCTACTGTAAATCATAAAATAAAGTTTGGAGTAGCTGAAACGTATCACACATTTAATCCAGGTGTATTTTTAGCAAAAATATCAGAAGAGGATGGGCAAGTCTCTAGTTTTAAGACCGGTAACGACCAACTTTATTCTCATGAAATATCAACATATATCGAAGATGATATTGATTTAAACTATGGTTTCAAGCTAAATGCGGGACTGCATTGGTCAGGATATCTAACTCATGGTAAGTTTTACAATCGTTTACAACCGAGATTTTCTGCACTATATTTAGTTAACGAAAAATTATCAACAAAAGCCTCGTTTGCTGTTATGCAACAGTATATCAACCTTCTAACAAATGCAAGTATTGGGCTACCGACCGATTTATGGGTTCCGGTAACAAAGAATATTGAACCAAACAATTCTTATCAATATTCGTTTGGGGCTGTTTATGAACATAGTCGCGATATTGAAATCAGTACAGAGATTTTTTACAAAACTATGGACAATATAATTGAGTATAAGGAGGGTGCAACATTTTTTTCAATCAATAACGATTGGCAAGAAAAAGTAGCGCTCGGAAAGGGTTGGTCATACGGTGTCGAAATCCTTATAATGAAAAAATATGGTAATACAACTGGCTGGATTGGTTACACATGGTCAAAATCGGAAAGAAAATTTGACAGACCGGGAGAAGAGATTAGCTACGGAAAAGTGTTTCCATATAAATATGACAGACGACACGATGTAAGTATTGTGGCAACTCATAAATTCAACGACCGTTTTGATATTGGAGTAACATGGGTTTTCGGAACAGGTAATGCCACTACTCTCGAATTTGAGCGATATCCGTCAGTGGATCAACTTACAACATGGCATGAATATAGTTCAAACGAATCGAACATTCCCTACTACGAAACACGGAATAACTACCGAATGCCTGCATATCACAGGTTAGACGTAGGAATGAACTTCCATAAAGAGAAAAAGCGTGGTATTCGTACATGGAATATTTCCGTATATAATGTCTATAATAGAAAAAATCCGTTTTTTATGAATTGGGAATCTGTTGATTACGAGGGTAATAAAAAACTTTTTTACTATAGCGTATTCCCAATTATACCATCATTTTCATGGAAATTCGAGTTTTAAATAAATTTTTCATAACCCAATAACTAAAAAACTAAAGTAACATGAAGTCTCATTACGTAGCAATCATAATTACAATATTAACACTACTTTTATTTGCTAAATGTCGTACAGAGGTGGAGTTTAAAGGCAAAGAGATGAAGCCTAAAATTGTATTAAATTCTATTATACAGATCGATAGCATTATAACGTGTTTTGTTCATAAATCAAATATAGTAACATCGGGCAATTTTAGAGTACAGCCTTTAACAAACGCTACGGTTGTTTTATCTGAAAATGACGTTGTTGTAGAAACCATGACTCACGTTTCGGATGGAAAATATTCAAGTAATACAACCGCAGTAGCAGGAAAAGTATATAAAATTCATGTCTCGTTAAACGATTATGATGACGCTATTGGAACTTCCCAAATAGTTTATAAACCTGAATGGATTAAGATTGACTCAATTGGAGTCGTTGCCCCCTCTCAATATTTTGAAGGAATGATAATGTTTAGATTAAAAATGCCCAAAAACATTAGCGCTAACTATTACGCTATGAAAGTTTACAGAAAAGTGTTGCTGTATATTTACGATACTGAAACTCATCAAATAATAGACTCAACTTATGATTATTATCCCTTATGGGTGGACTTAGAACGATCACGCGGAATAGAATTTACAAGATACTATTATGATGGCGAGAGTAGTTATGAAAAATATTTTTTTACCGATAAAATCACATCGCAAGAAAATGAGGGCATTATTGATTTTCCTGTTAACAATTGGTACGGGCAAGAACGTGGATCTTTTTTATTTATAATCGAAAAAGTATCTGAAGATCTGTTTATGTACGCACACTCTCTTAGTAGGTTATATGAATATGATGATATACCTTTTTTCAGCCAACCAGTTCAAACATATATGAATATTGAAGGGGGATTGGGATTTATTGGTACAACAGCGATTATGCCCGAATATTATTATCCTGAATAATAGACAATTGAGTTAAAGGCGGTGTGATGAGCGTAAGCGATGCACTGAGCGTAGCCGAAGTGTGCGGGGTACGAGTTGCTAATCATGCTAATTGCGCATTGTTTTAGAGTTTGGAGTTAAATAATTAACTTTTATTGGACATTTTAAAATAAATGCACAATTTTTGTATATAAGTATATATCTAATTATTTAACTATATTAATAATTGATAAAACGTTTTCTATATTTCAAAAGTAAAGTTTATTCAAATTGCTATTAATCATATAATCAATTATTTAACAAAAATATAAAAATGAATAAGAAAAGAATAATCGTTATCGGGGGTTCAGCTGCAGGTCCGAAAGCAGCTTCGAGAGCCAGACGTCTTGATGAAAATGCCGAAATAATTATTATTCAAAAATCTGCAGATTTATCTATGGCTTCATGTGGATACCCTTACTATGTTGGCGGATATTTTGATGACAGAAGTCAGTTATTATGCTCGCCGGCAGGCGTAGTTAGAGACTCGAACTTTTTTTTAAATGCTAAAAACATCGTTGCAAAAGTTAATACTGAGGTTACCTCTATTGACAAAAGAGCGAAAAATGTTGAGTTTAAGAACTTAATATCGGGAGAGAAAGGTAGCTTAGAGTACGATAAATTAGTTATTGCTACAGGAGCCGTAGCTCGCAAACCTCCTATTCCAGGAATTGAACTCGATGGAATTTCAACATTATTGTCAATGCCTGATGCAGATTATTTACGGAAAGTTAGAGACGAGGGAAGAATAAAAAAAGCTGTTGTTATTGGTGGCGGGCTTATTGGCATAGAAACTGTTGAGGCACTGCACCTTGCTGGAATTGATGTTACATTAATCGAACTTCTGCCACAGTTGTTGACATTTTTGGACAAGCATTTAGCGCAATTGGTTGAACGCTATGTTCAGTCAAAAGCCAACGTAATTCTTCAAAACGGCGTTTCAGCATTTTTAGGAGAAAACGACAAGCTCACAGCAGTTAAACTCAATGATGGCACAGAGTTACCGTGCGATTTAGCAGTTTTAGCAATTGGTGTTGCGCCAAACTCAAAATTGGCACGTGACGCAGGTTTAAATGTAAGTCAAACCGGTGGAATCGTTGTCGATGAGTTTATGCAAACCTCTGACCCTGACATATATGCCATTGGCGACTGTGTTGAAGTACCAAACTTAATTACAGAAAATAAAGTTTATGCTCCTTTTGGTGACCTTGCTAATCTTCAAGGCCGAGTTGTGGGTGATAATTTGATCAAAGGAAACGTTACAAAATTTAAAGGTACTATTCAAACAGGAGTATGTAAGATTTTTGATTATGCGGCTGGCACAACAGGGTTATCTGAACAAAATGCCCAGAAAAATGGAATTACAAACATTGAAACCGTAATAAGTGCAAGCCTTGATAAACCCGGATTTATGAATGGTAATCTTTTGATTACTAAACTGATAGTTGACAAATCGACTGAAAGAATTTTGGGCGCCCAAGTAATTGGTCCGGGCGATGTTAGCAAGCAACTTGCAATATGGGCAATGGCTATTCAAGGAAACCTCACAGTTAACGATATGGCTAATGCCGATTTGCCATACGCTCCGCCATTTTCACTTGCCATAGACCATAGTATTGCTACGGCTCACGTTATGCAAAACAAACTTAGAGGATTATTCAAAGGTATATCGGCAGAAGAGGTAAAAGAAAAACTAAATAACAAAGAAAAAACTGTTTATTTAGATGTTAGAAATCCTGATGAATTCGAGCAAATGCGTCTCGGTATAGGCGAACGCCTTATACCACTTGGTCAGTTAAGAAAGAGAATAAATGAACTGCCCGAAGATAAAAACACCGAAATTGTAACATGGTGTAAAATTTCTCTTCGCGGTTACGAAGCTGCTCTGATTTTGCAGGCAAACGGATACACAAATGTAAAAGTAATGGAGGGCGGTATTGTTTCTTGGCCCTTCTCAAGAGAGAAATAAGAGGATACCGGAGGTCACACTTCGACTTCGCTCAGCGCATCGCTTCGACAAGCTTAGTGACCGCTCACGTTGGCTGAGCCTGTCGAAGCCACCTTACCTTAATTTTCGCATGGTTTTTTATATCTGCCTGTCAATAACTTATGGCTTTTTGTTAAAAACATGTTTATTACTTGTTAGAGAAATGTTTATTAAATCCGCTGTATATGGCTACTTTTGGCTTTTAGTAATGCTAAGGCAACGGAAAAGTTATTAACATTATAAATTATTGACATGAGAGTAACAGGAACATCAATACATAGAAGAAGACACAGAAAGACAATCTCATTGAATGATAGCGAATTAGCTGCTTTAGAACGCTATTGCGTAAAATATGGTGTAAAAAACCAAACAGCAATGCTACGCGAAACAATCTTTAAGGAAATTATCGATAAATTTCAAACTGATTACCCAACATTGTGGAGTGCGCGCGAATTGGCTGCTCTTGAACAATTTTAAATGACTTGCTTCTGTAAACAAACTAACAATTAGCCTTCTATTCTCTATATTACTTATAAATTTGCTGTAAGTTCACTTACTAGCTTGTGAATTGAACTTTTTTGTTTTGCACAAATTCTAAAAGCGCCGTCGTACCTCCTGAACCAATTCTCTTGTTTTCTAACATACTGACGAGTGTTGTTTTTAATGTTTTCAATTGCTTTTTCAAGTAGTACCGAACCGTCGAAGTATTCGAAAATTTCCTGATAACCAACTGTTTGAAGTGAACTTAAGTTTTTATACGGGATTAATTTTTTGGCTTCGTCAACAAGTCCCTGTTCAATCATCATATCAACCCTCCTATTTACTCTGTCATACAAAGTGTTACGCTCCATTTCAAGAACAATTATAGCCGATTTATAAAACCGCTTCTCCTGTTTTCCTATAAATGACGAGACGGGCTTTCCTGTTGTTTTGTAAATCTCTAATCCACGCATTACCCTTCTGGGATTATTAATATCAATAGCACTATAAAACTGTGGATCAGCTTCTTGTAACTCATTTTGCAACTGCAACAACTCTCCGTTATCGATCCTTCTTTGTAGCTCTTCTCTAATCCCCTTTATTGGAGATGGCATATCATCAATTCTACCCAATACAGCATCGATGTATAGACCGCTTCCGCCTACCATAACTACTGTTTTATTAACTTTAAAAAGTTCGGATAGCTTCTTGTTTACAGCAATACCAAAGTCGTTCGCATTTAATGGATTTTGAACTGAAGTGTATTGAATAAAATTGTGCTTAACTCTCCTTAATTGACTCTGTTCGGGAACTGCTGTGCCAATCTGCATATCCTTGTAAACCTGTCGAGAATCACAGGAAATTATCTCTGTATTAAGCAGTTGGGCTATTTCAATAGCTATATCGGTCTTTCCGATAGCAGTAGGTCCTGTGATTGTGATTAATAAATTATTTGACATACCGAAAGTCAGATTGCTCAAATAATCCGAACAATAAATAAAAATAAGAATTAGTTATAATCTCTACGTATTTTCAATCCGTGTTGTTCCAATTCTGTAGTTACTCTTTTTAAAATTTTTACTTTTTCATTATTTGGCAAAAAAGCAGACTTGAATCCGTTTATAATCAAATACTTGAGTTCGTCTGGTGTAAATCCAAATTTTTCTATAGCTATCATATACTCCTTGGTAAGGGTTGTATTTGAAACCAAACGGTTATCGGTATTTATTGTAACTCTTAATCCATAATCAAAGTAAAACTTTAATGGATGTTTTCCATACGACTCCACCGCCTTTGTTTGAACATTTGACGTAATGCACATTTCCAAAGGAATGCGGTGGTCGTTTACATAGTTAAATAGGTCGCCATCTTCTCTTAGTCGCGTGCCGTGCCCAATTCTGTTAGCTCTCACCCAATGTAAGGCTTGATGAATACTTTCGGGTCCTGAAGCCTCCCCGGCATGTACCGTAGTGTTAATGTTATTATTTATAATTAGATAAAAGGCTTCTTTGTGATTTTTGGCAGGATGATTATATTCATCGCCAGCCAAGTCATACCCTACAACACCCCTGTTTTTATAAGCTACACAGAGTTCTGCGAGTATTAACGAAACTTCCGGACTCATGTGGCGAAGTCCACAAATAATAATCCCTATTTTAATATCAAAATCTTTTTCTGCTCTATTTTTCCCCTCCAATACTGCATCAACCACTTGTGTCATTTTCAATCCTTTTTCTATATGCAGTATGGGAGAAAATCGTATTTCGAGGTATCTGATATTCTCTTCGGCACAATCTTCCGCCAATTCGTATGTTGCTCTCTCCAAAGTATCTTCCCATTGGAGTACAGAGCAAGTAACATCGAACACTTTTAGGTAATCGGTTAGTGAGTTGCAATTTTCACCTGCTTGCAAGTATTTAGCAAGCTTTTCTCTTCCTTCTACAGGAAGTTTAACATCATACTTTTTTGCAATTTCAATGATTGTATCAACTCGTAGGGAACCGTCTAAATGGCAGTGTAGATCTGCTTTTGGAAGGCTTTTTATAAAATCATAGGTTAATTCTGCTGACATTTTAATTTATATTTTTAATGCTAAGAGGACAAATATAGCTGGCTTTTTTGGAAAAACTATCTTACTACTTTTCCATGCCTGAATAGATTTTGTCTCTAAAATTTGCTCCCTACCTGTCAAATCAACCGCTACAGTCAACAATGTTTGAGATGAGCATATTTTAATTAGATCGTCAAAAATTGCTTTATTTCGATATGGGGTCTCTATAAACAGTTGGGATTGAGAAAGATTATAAGACTCTTTTTCAAGTTGTTTGATCGATTTTTGTCGCTCATTCTGTTTTATAGGTAAATATCCGTGAAAGGCGAATTTTTGACCGTTTAAGCCGCTTCCCATTAAGGCTAACAGTATTGAAGAGGCTCCAACTAATGGCATAACAGTTATATTGGCTTTATGCGCAGCTAAAACTATATCAGAACCGGGATCGGCTACACCAGGAGCTCCAGCTTCTGACATTATTCCTACATTTTTACCCGATATCAATACATCAATAATGTTAGACTTTTCAGTTTCAGCGCTATTTTTGCCAATTTCATAAAAGGTAAGTTCATCAATATTGATGTTTCTGTCAATTGATTTTATAAATCGGCGTGCTGTTCTAATATTCTCCACTGCATAGTGTTGAGTTTTGTGCAAAACTTGGGCTATATCACTTGTCAATGAATCAACTACAGCGTCTTCGCTTATTGGCGTAGGAATCAAATATAAAATCCCTGTCATAATAGCTATAAATTTGTAAAGTAGAGATAGAGCATAATATATCTTAACTACCTTTTATTGGTTAAATATTTCGTTAAGTTTTGCCTCTAACTCATCGTGTGACAAACGATTTCCGATAATCACTCCATCTTTATCAATAAGGATTGTATGTGGTATTGAGTTAATACCATATACCTGACCCACAGTGTTTTGCCAGCCTTTTAAATCGGAAACATGTTTCCATGTAAGATTATCAGCTTTTATCGCTTTTAACCATTGCTCTCTGTTATTATCTAAAGAAACTCCAAGCACTTCAAATCCGAGTTCGTTATACTTTTTATATATCTCTACTAAATCAGGATTGGCAATACGACAAGGAGGACACCAGGAAGCCCAAAAATCAATTAGCAGATATTTGCCTCTAAAATCATTAAGCGTTATTAGATTGCCGTCAAGGTCTTCCATTGAAAAATCTATTGCCTGTTTCCCTACCTGAACTTTCTCGAGTGTCGCCAACCTATCTTTTAATGCATTATATATTGCTGTATTTGTAATATTGGAGGGACTTTTAGCTAAAATATCATTTAACCCTTGGTAGTTAAGTTCATAAATTAGATGCCATTTTACGACATACAGACTTACAACAGACTCGGGATTTGAATCAACAAAAGATTTAATATATGCTTGCTGTTTATTATAAATATCTTCCATTTGTTCTTCCAACAACTTTGCACCTACTTCATCGTTGGCAGCCAACATCATCTGGTAGTCGTTGTACAAAGCTCTTTGTTTAGCGTCAAACTTGTTTGCTTCCAAAGCGAATTGTTTGTATAAATCGTGTGTTGCCGACCCTACCACTTCAGCCTTATCAATTGAGTCTGGATTTATAAGAATATCTATTTTTGAGTTATCTAAAAACAGCCTTAGCATGTTTTTCTGATCATTAAGTTTTAGGTAATAGAGTTCTGGCGTTTCAACATGCCCTATAAAAGCAATGCTATCATTTGACAAATCAATTGAATCAACAGCTGTGTTTTTTTTGTCAATTTCTTTCATTAAGTATAGCATGCCGGTAGGTTTTTCTGAAAATTTAACTTTAATCTTGTAACTTGGCTGTTGTTGACAAGAGAATATTGTAGCTGTTGTTAAAAGCATCAAAATATATTTTTTCATAATTTTTTGATTTATCTATGTTTATATCAATAAGTGTTCAAAAACATTGATTCCGTTTACATTTGTTATGCTTAATGGTATTACCATACAATTCCGGGTTTGATGCAATGGACTATATTTCGCAAAAATCTTGAGTAATTATCTCCACTTTAGCACTAATACAAGATAATCTATTATTTTGTCTCTAAGGTCAAATAATCTTAAATAGAGAGCAATATACATCCACTTTTTTTAATTACTGTTGTTGAAATACAACCCCAAACAAAATAATTATTTTGACCAAAGATAAATTATTTTTCTGAAAAATTGCAGATTTAAAAATTAAATGCTATATTGTCCATACCGAGATTTTGAAAATATTTTTGGTGCATCAAAATTTAATTTTTATCAACAATTTTTAATAAATAGCTGTTCCATGAAATATTTTTCATATCTTAGCCGAAATTTTGTTTAGATATGGAGCTACAACTTAATACACAGTTCATTAAAGACATTGAGGGGGAGGTTGTTTTTTCATTTCAGGGAGAAATAAATTCAGATGATGTTACCGATATATTAGATACTCTTGAGATTAAACTTGATAACATCAACTTAGACACTAAAACAAGGAAGAGAGTGTTTTACGTTGTTGTCGAGCTTGTCCAAAATCTTTTTCATCATTCATGCCCAATATACCTAAATGGAAATAGAGATAAGGAAGTACGTTTATCGTCATTTGTTGTTGCACTGAGCGGTAATTTTTTATCGATTATAACAGGAAATTTTGTAAATGAGAAAAAAATTAACGAAATTGCACGCCGTATTGACAATATAAACAGCTATACAAAAGAAGAATTAAAAAATCATTATAAACAGGTACTTACAAACCAAGTGTTTTCTGATAAGGGAGGTGGTGGTCTTGGAATGATAGATGTGGCAAGGAAGGCGGACGGGAAGTTTAAGTATGGTTTTGAATCTTATAAAAACAACATGGTATTTTTTCAATTACAAGTAAATATAAATATTAATTAAATTTAAAAACCACAATATGGAACCAATTAAAATTGAAGGCTCACCAAAAACTCCTACTGTTAATTTCGAGGCGTCAGGAAAAATTGAGATCAAAGGTCGTTCAATTCCGGAAAATTCGATTGAGTTTTATAAACCATTAATTGATTGGCTTGATCAATATTTAACTAATCCTGCCAAGATGACAAACGTTGATGTCCAATTGGAGTACTTTAATACAAGTTCTTCAAAATGTATTCTTGATGTATTAAAGAAATTGGAAGCTATTTACAAAGCAGGAAATGAAGTAGTTATTAATTGGCACTACGAAGAGGATGACGAGGATATGTTAGAAGCAGGTGAAGATTATCAGTCGATAATTAAGGTACCTTTCAAAATGTGTGAAATTGAATATTAGCATTTATAGTTAAAAGAAAAAAGTTTATAAAGTTAAAAGCTGTTTGCAATTAGCAATAAGCAATAAAAATTTCTTAACTAACATATTGGAAATAAAAACATTAAGAGACGGAGCATGCTCCGTCTCTTAATGTTTTTTAATACTTTAATGGTTCAATACCAATAATTCTAATTGAATGGTTTAATCTCGCCTCCTGATGAAATTAATGGAGCTTTGAGGTTGGCGTCTTTGTTATAGAAAATTGTTGCTCCCGAAGATACTTCTGCTCTAATATTTTCGCTATTTACGTAAATATCAGAGCCTGAACTCGCCTTTACAACAGCGCTAACAGTTTTGAACTCTTTAGCATTTATTTCGCTCCCCGCTGATGCCGACATTACAACAGAATTGGCTAAACCAAATATTTCAATTGAACTTCCCGATTTCGCTTCTAACTCTAAATCACCGCACGAGCCTTTAAATTTGACTGTACTTCCCGAGGTTGCTTTTAACGAAACAGGATCGGACAACAGACTATCGTTAGTGTAAAACAGGCTACCACCAGTCGCTACTATACCGCTGAACGAGGGTGAATATAACTTACATTTTACGTGACTGAGATTAAAGGCGTCAGAATTTATGGTTAAAATACTATCCTTTACATCAATTCTAATATGCTGGTGTGCAACGGAATCGGCATTAACTTCAATTTTTGAATCAGAAAATTTGATAAATTCAATTTCAAAGCCTCCAGAGACATCTATTTTATTAAACGGATCTAACAATTTCTCTTTCATAATCTTCGGACCTCGCTCCAGCTTATTTATTACTGCATGCTTTTTTGCTACGATAAGTATTGTTGTAAAAATAGCAACCACTGCTATGAATGCTATTAATAAAATTTTATTGCTTGTCTTCATTTGATTTGTATTTTAATTGTTTATAACATTGTTTTATAAATTCGTAATTATTTTTTTATCTTTTTATTATAATGCTTCTCTAAATCAGAGTATGGTATCCCAAGAAGATACATCGTGCTAAAAAAGTTTGGGGCAATCTTACTCAAAAACTCTTCACGCCGATATTCTAAGGCTTTTTCTTTACCATCTTCGCTAACAAAATAGCCGATACCACGTTTGTTAAATATTATATCTTTGCTTTGCATAAACTCGAACGTTCGGGCAACCGTATTAGGGTTAACTTCTAAAGCTACGGCAACATCGCGCACAGAAGGGATTCTCTCATTTGGTAGCCACTTGTCTAAAATAATATTCTTACAAAACTCGTCGGCAATTTGAATATAGATGGGTTGTTGTTCTTCAAATTGCATGGTTTACCTCCTCTCTTTAAATTTAAAATAGCTCACTATAAGGAAAAATGGAATCACAAGTGCGTAATAAACAATATTTAAGCTATAGTAAATTTTGTAATCTATTATATTCATACCTGTAAGCTCAATATTCGCATCATTATACAACAGATAGCTTATTATTCCTAAAATTATGGCAAATACAACAATAACAACAAACATTGCCAAAATTGTATTAAGAAAATTATTTTTTCTGAAACTTATTGCACCCAAAAAGAAGACGCTTTGAAATATGCAATAGTGTACCATAAACATCAAACCAGTTTTATCAACCGGGTTGTAAACATATAATGCTGTTTTAAAGAATATTGATGTTATGAGTGATGTAATAATTGAAAGTACAACCATTGCAATTGATACAATAACTATATAACCTATTGAAGTTGTGAGCCAATAAGCAAGAACTTTTTCTATAGGATTTGCTGGTAACATCATATAAAACCAACCGCGATTTTTTGAGCTTAGTTCTTTAAAAACTTTCGAAGTGATAATTAATCCTCCTATAACAGCTACTACTTTCATTTGATTATGGAATAACGAGTAGTCATAATCACCATCAGATGCCCAAGTTGTCAGCAAAGACAATGTCAACAGCGCTGCACTAACAGCTGCAAAAGATATCAGATGGGTTTTTAAATTCATAAAAACATATCGTTTAATTAGGAGTGATATTCGATTTAAAGATATTTGTTTCATTGTTTATAATTTTTTATTTTTTAATGATATATAACTTATAATCAGGTTTTGTACATCTTATTTTAATTTGATTTAAAAGCGCTATTAATTATCGCTTTGTCTTTTATAACTGCGTTGAACAACGTTTCCAAATCAACTTCTGACTCGTCTTCCATTGCTTTAACAATAACACTTTTACCCATACCTACATCTTCTGAAAACAAAGTGTCTTCTGGAATATCTTCTGTTATATATCTGAAAACAAGTGTTTTAGAAATATCGTATATACTTTGATTAAAAGCTATTTTCCCATTATCAATTATTAA